>NZ_JBFBAE010000034.1:0-111118 GCF_040689465.1 Amycolatopsis sp. NPDC051373
ACTTCGACGACCCGTTCGCCCTGTTCGCTGAGGAAGGCGGCGAGTCCGGCACCGTAGCTGCTGGTTCCTTCGACGGCCCAGCACCGCTGGCCGGGCACCTGCGCTCGCGCGAAGTCGAGCAGTTGCTGGTAGCCCTCGGCGCTGGCCGGGGCATCGGCATGTCCCAGTGTTGCGCCGACCGCGGTGACCGCGGCCGCGGCGAGAGTGTCGCGGTGGGTGTCGACGCCGATGACGCCTTCGAGCGACTCGAACAGCATGTTCACGCGGTACCTTCCAGCAGACGACGTTGTCTATGGGCGTCGGCCGTGGTGGGCACCCAGGCGAAACTGTGACGAGTCACGCCGTGCGGGCGGACGGGCTGCTTATCAAGCCACTGGGTGGGCCAGGCCGGCCCGAACGGCTTGGGAGACGTGTCATAGGCAAGGCACGCCCGAAAACGGCCAAGTTGTCAACGAGTCATCCCGCACCGCCGGACCATCCTGACAGCGACCACCAGGCCGCCCGCGCAGTCTCACAGCAGTTGTCAAACAGCGAGTGGGACGATGGGGTCATGCCACGCGAAGAACCCCGTCCCTCCGACACCTCGGCCGAGCGCCGCCGGGTCGACGAGATCTTCGGTGACGTACTGCCCGAGACCACCTCGGACGAGCGAGGCCTGAGCGGGGACGCCCCTGACTCCTGGTACCTGGAGAACCGGCCACCGCACCACGACCGCTGACCCTCAGTCGCCCGACCTGGTGGTCTGCGCGCGCAGCAGGTCGCGGATCTCCTTGAGCAGCTCGACGTCGGTGGGCTCCGCCGGACCCGGCTCCTGACCGCGCTTGCGGCGCTCCTGCAGGTGCTTCACCGGCAGCACGAACAGGAAGTACACGATCGCGGCGACGATCACGAAGTTGATCGCCGCGTTGATCACCGAGCCGAAGTCCAGGAACGTGCCCTTGTTCGACTCGAAGATGTAGAAGCCGAGGCCCTGAGCGGCGTCGCTGCCCCCGATCGCGTTGATCAGCGGCTTGATCAGACCCGTGGTGAACGCGGTGACGATCGCGGTGAACGCGGCGCCGATCACGACCGCGACCGCGAGGTCCACGACGTTTCCGCGCATCAGGAAGTCTTTGAAGCCCTTCAGCATGTGCCACTCCTCGAGAGGTTCAGATGGGGGTGCCGTCGCCCATCGGAACAGGGACGGGTTAGCGGAGAGTAACCGTAATCGGTCGTTCCAGCGACGTCGCAGCGACCTCGGTGGCAACGCTCACAGGGAGCGCGAGGAGCACCAACGGGCCTTTGTCGGGTGCGATCACCCCCTGACCCCCGCGTTCGGGACGGTGCACGGTGACCACCATGGCGTCCTTCACCAGCTCAGCGGCGGTGTGCGTGGCGTCGGGAGCCGCCACGACGGCCACGTGCTGGCCGGGCTGCAGCAGCTCCGCCACGCCCGCGTCGGCGAGTCGGACGGCGACCGTGACCGTGCCGGATTCACCCTTGGCAGCCGGCGTTGTTCCCAGTAGGCGGACGTCTGTGAGCGGCTCACCCGCACGAGCGGCACCGGACAGCATCCGGCCCACGGCCGCCCCGACGTCGCCGAGCGCGCCGGCCGGCCGGACGTCGTCGGGAAGGTCGGCCAGCCGGAGATCGGTGGCGCGCAGCATCGCGCCCGCGGGCAGATCCCGCGCGGCTACGGCGGTGGCGGTGGAAGGTGCACCACGCGCGGAAGCGGGGTGCAGAAGGACGAGCAAGCCGGCCAGCAGCAGGGCCGCGGCCAGGAACCGGCGAAGCAGCCGGGCGCGCCTGCCGCGCAGCAAGTGCAGATCGGTCAGGCGGTTGAGCAAGGTGTCCACGGTCGTCCCCTCGTCGGTTCCCGTGCGGCGCGATGCCGCACGAAACCGACGTTAGAGACGGTGATGACCAGCGGAAAGAGGAACTTCCGCGACCTGTGGACAACTACCCCCTTGTGGATAACTCCGGGGTCAGGAGGCGGTCGAAGCCGTTTTCGTCGTGGTCGAGGAGGACGATGAAGAGTCCGTCTTCGACTCGCTCTTGGTCTCCGTCTTGGTCTCGGACTTCGCCGGGGTGGCGGCCGTGGTCGAGGACTTCGACGCGTCGCGCGAGTCGGTGCGGTAGAACCCGCTGCCCTTGAAGACCACGCCGACCGAGCTGAAGACCTTGCGCAGCGGACCGGAGCACTGGGGGCAGACGGTCAGGCTGGCGTCGGAAAAGGATTGCACCGCCTCGAAGCGGTGGTCGCATTCCTTGCAGGCGTACTGGTACGTGGGCACTGGAGCTCCTTCATGCAACTGGCACTCGTGAGACAAGAGTGCCAACCCAATTGTGCTGGACGGCATTCCCCGTGCGCAATTCCCCCTGGCTCACATCACTGTGGCAGTGGGCAACCGAACCAGGCCCGCAGGGGTCAGTGCCCCGGTCATCGGGACATCGTGGGCCTCACCTGGGAGCGAATCCACCAGCTCCTCGGCCCGGACCACGGCGAACCGGTCCGCGTGGCCCGAAGTGAGCGACCGGTCGTAGTGACCAGCGCCACGTCCGAGCCGTACCCCGTGGCGGTCCACGGCGAGCGCGGGCACGAGCACCACATCGGCCTCCGACACGGCGTCGACCCCCAACCTCGGCCCCGACGGCTCGAGGATGCCGCGCAGCCGACCGGGCACGAGCGTCGACTCGTCCGTGTAGACGGCCCAATCCAGCGGTCCGACGACGTCCGGGATCACCGGCAGCAATACGCGTGAACCCGCCTTGACCAGGGCGTTGAGCAGCGAAACGGACCCAGGCTCGGTTTCGAAGGGCACATACGCGCATACGGTTCCCGCCGCCACCGAAGCAGCCGCAGAAGCTAGCGCCTCGGCCTCCGCCGCGTGCTCCGAACGGCTCACTGAGGCGCGCGCCTGAAGAACTCGCGCACGCCACTCCGCCTTGCTCAGGTGCTCATTGCCCGGTGCCAGCATGCGACCACGTTAGGCTTTGCGCCCATGACGGGCGCCTCAACCTCCCAGACGTTCAGAACAGCCATCGTGCCTGCGGCCGGCCTCGGGACCCGGTTCCTGCCGACCACGAAGGCGGTGCCGAAAGAGCTGCTGCCCGTGGTCGACACACCGGGGATCGAGCTCGTCGCGAGCGAAGCCGCGGCTGCGGGGGCGAAACGCCTGGTGATCGTGACCTCGCCCGGCAAGGACGCCGTGGTCAAGTACTTCGAAACGCAGCCCGAGCTGGAGAAGACGCTCGAGGCCAAGGGCAAGACCGAGCTGCTCGAGAAGGTGCGCCGCGGGCCGGGGCTGCTCGAAGTCGAGGTCGCGATCCAGGAGCAGGCCCTGGGGCTGGGCCACGCCGTCGCGCAGGCCGAGCCGAACCTGACCGACGCGGACAAGGCCGTCGCCGTGCTGCTGCCCGACGACCTTGTGCTGCCCACCGGCGTGCTCGACCGCATGTCGGCCGTGCGCGCGCAGCACGGCGGCAGCGTGCTCTGCGCGTTCGACATCCCCAAGGAGCAGATCTCGCCCTACGGCGTGTTCGACGTCTCCGACACCGACGACCCGGACGTGAAGCAGGTTCACGGCATGGTCGAGAAGCCGCGGCCGGAAGACGCGCCGTCGACGTACGCGGCGGCCGGACGTTACCTGCTCGACCGGGCGATCTTCGACGCGCTGCGCCGGATCGAGCCGGGCTCGGGCGGCGAGCTCCAGCTGACCGACGCCGTGGCCCTGCTGATCAAGGAAGGCCACCCCGTTCACGTGGTCGTGCACCGCGGCGGACGACACGACCTGGGGAATCCGGGTGGTTTCCTGCGCGCCGCCGTCGATTTCGCGCTTGAAACGCCCGAATACGGGCCATCGTTACGGACGTGGCTGACCGAACGGATCGGGACCGAACGCCCATGACGGACTCCCTCGACGCTGCCCCGGCCGAAGAGGCCCCGGAACCCGTGGAGGCGGAGCTGCGCTCTGTCGACGCGCAGATCGCGCTGACGCTGGACGCCGCCGTCCGGCCGCGGCCGGTCCGCGTGGCGATCTCCGAGGCGCAGGGCCTGCTGTGCGCGGAGGAGGTGGTCGCCGAGCACGCCCTGCCCGGCTTCGACCAGGCCGCCGTGGACGGTTACGCGGTGCGCAGCGTCGACGTCCGCGCCGCCGGCGAGGAGCCGGTGCAGCTGCCGGTGGTCGGCGAGATCCAGGCCGGCTCCCGCCAGCCGCGGCGGCTGCAGCCGGGGCAGGCGGTGCGCGTGGATACCGGCGCGCCGCTGCCGACGCTCGCCGATGCCGTCGTGCCCACCGCGTACACCGACGGGCACCAGGCCAAGCTCACCGTGCACAAGTCCGTGCCTTCGGCCGCGTACGTGCGCCGCGCGGGCGAAGACGTGCAGATCGGCGACGTCGCCGTGCGCAAGGGCGACACCATCGGGTCCGCGCAGGTGGGCCTGCTGGCCGCCGTCGGACGCGCGAAGGTGCTGGTCTACCCGCGTCCGCGCGTGTCGATCGTGTCTGTGGGCGACGAGCTCGTCGACGTCGACCGCACGCCGTCGGTGGGGCAGGTCTACGACGTCAACTCCTACGCACTGGCCGCGGCCGCGCGCGACGCCGGGGCCGAGGTGAGCCGCGTCGGCATCGTGCCGAGCGACCCGAAGCGGCTTCGCGAGATCGTCGAGGGCCGGCTGCTGATGTCGGAGATCGTGGTGGTCGCGGGCGGCGCCGGCGGCGCTTCCGGCGACGAGGTGCACGCCGCGCTGTCCGACCTCGGCCACATCGACATGACGCGAGTGGGGATGCACCCGGGCTCGGTGCAGGGCTTCGGACGGCTCGGCCCGGACTCCGTGCCGACGTTCCTCATTCCCGGCAACCCGATGAGCGCCCTGGTGGTGTTCGAGGTCCTCGTCAGGCCGCTGATCCGCGCCGCGCGCGGCACGCGCAACCCGCACCGGCGGATCGTCGGCGCGCGCCTGCTGTCGCCGATCACGTCGACGAAGGGACGGCGCGGCTACCTGCGCGGCCAGCTGCTGCGCGACGAGGCGAACGGCGAGTACCTCGTGCAGCCGCTCGGCACGTCGGGCGCGCACCTGCTGGCGTCGCTGGCGGAGGCGAACTGCCTGATCACGGTGGACGAGGAACTCACCGAGGTGGCCGCGGGCGAACAGGTGAAGGTCACGTTCCTCGCGCAGCGGGCGTAGTGGGCTCGTACTCGTACCCGGTCGAGAGCCGCCACCCGGGCTGGCCCGCGAAGCTCGGCGGACTGCGCGTGCCGGCCGGCGTCGTCAGCGTGCGGCCCGTGCGGCTGCGCGACGCCGGCGAGTGGAGCCGCATCCGCCTGCGCGACCGCGACCACCTCGAGCAATGGGAGCCGACGGGGATCGGGCCGTGGCCCGACCGCAACGCGTTCTGGTCGTGGCCCTCGCAGTGGGCGGCCCTGAGGGGTCTCGCGCGGCGCGGGCAGTGCCTGCCGTTCACGATCACGGTCGACGGAAAGTTCGCGGGCCAGATCACGGTGGGTAACGTCATCCGCGCCTCGCTGCGATCGGCCTGGATCGGGTACTGGGTGTCGTCGGACATCGTGCGCGGCGGGGTCGCGACAGCGGCTGTGGCGCTCGTGACGGATCACGCCTTCGAAGCGTCCGGCCTGCACCGGCTCGAGGCGACCGTGCGGCCGGAGAACAACGCGAGCATCCGTGTCCTCACCAAGGCCGGCTACCGGCAGGAGGGCCTCTTCGAGCGCTACCTCGACGTCGCCGGCGCCTGGCGCGACCACCTCTGCTTCGCCGTGACGAAAGAGGAGATCGGCGACGGCCTCGTCTCCCGGCTCGTGGCCATGGGACGCGCCGACCTGCTCTGATGGTGACTACGGGTCCGGTTCCGATCACGCGCTACCACATACAGTGAGATTCACCTAATCCGGTGAGGCAATTTCGTGATCGAACCCGGCGAGTCTGCGTCCCGTGTGTGACTGTTGTGGCTAGCGTGACTACAGCAGAGGATCGGGGGAGGTGCGGGGGATGCCCAGCTCGCTGATCATCGTGGCGCTCGCCGCGGCATGGCTCGTCGTTCTCGTGCCCATGGTGGCTCGCAAGCGCCAGCAGGTGGCACGGACGCCGTCGTCCGCGCTCGCAGCGCGCGTCGTGCGCAGCGGGGGAGCTCGCAATGAAGGACAGGAGGAGTTCGCCGTGTCCGAAAGTGCGAAACCTTCGGTGGAGGACGACCTCGCCGAACTAGAGGCGGAGCTCGACGCCGACCTCGAAGAGGAAGAACCGGAACCCGAGCCGCTGCCCCAGCCGGCCGCCGACGTGCGCGACGAGCCATCGCGCGCCCGGTCCTCCGGCTACCGCCCGGGCCGCGGCGGCTTCGACCCGGAGGCGGCGGAGATCGCCGCGCGGGCGAAGTACGCGTTCCGCCAGCGGATCGTCGTGATCCTGCTGATCCTCGCCGTCGCGTCGGCCGCTTTCGCGGGCTTCGTGATGTCCGTGGTGTGGTGGGGCAACGCCGTGGTCGACGTGATCCTGGTCGGGTACCTCGCCTACCTGCGCCGCCAGGTCCGCATCGAAGACGACATCCGTCAGCGGCGGATGGCGCGGTATGCGCGGGAGGGCTCTCGAGAAGCTCGCGAGCCGCTCCCGGCGCCGCGCCGCACGGAACGCCCCGCTGCTTCGACCTCCGCCGCGGCTCCGGTCGCCGAGGAAGACGACGACTTGGAGGTCGTCTCCCCGACGCCCCGCGAGATCGTGGAGCGCAAGCCGTCGCCCATGTCCCGCATCCGCCGCCAGGCCGTCGTAGTCGACCTGGACGACGAAGACCCGGCCTTCGAGGAGCTCGACGAGCCGGGGACCAGCCCGTACCGCCGGGCGGTCGGGGAGTGACCCCCGAAGTTCGGTGCTCTTGGGGTAGCTGATACGCTCTGCGAGCACTGAACAAGGGGCTCACGCTCCTTGGGGGCTGTAGCGCAGTTGGTAGCGCGTCTCGTTCGCATCGAGAAGGTCAGGGGTTCGATTCCCCTCAGCTCCACCGTCACTCGGGGCGGGTTATGTTCGCTGAAAGCGCGAACTGGCTCGCTCCGTTTTGTTTTCTGGGGGTGCAATCCCCCAGGCCCCGCCCGGGGAGGGCTTCGCCCCCCCCCGGACCCCCCAGCGAGGTTCTTGGTTGCGGCGGTGAGATGGCAGCCGATGGTGATCCCGACGAGGGTTTGTTTGTCGGTGCCGAACTGGATGCAGCCGGCGTCGGTCTGGTTGTGGAAGAAGGTGTCGTGCGAGCCTGGGCATCGTGCATGCGTTGTGGCTGGGCTGTGAATCCGTACTTCGCCGCGACAGTACGACCTGGAGAAGATCATCAGCCTGCCGCTGGTCCTGCCAGGCATGTCGTCGGGCAGCCTGCGCCGGTTGCTGCGCGCACTCGTGCCGGAACAGACCACCGAAGACCGATCCCTCCCCGAGTCGCCGCCCCGGTCGACCGTTACGCAGCAAACCGTTTCGGACATCGAAGACGGGTCCGAAGTGGACGGTCGGCGGAGTCCCGGGCGAGGAGGACTTGCGCAGGTGTCGGCCGCGCTGGAGGTCGACGGTCTCGCCAACTTCCAGAAGTGGGTTCCGGTGATCCGCCGGTTCTCCTACGTACTCGCGCCGGCTGCCTGAACTTACGCCGGGATGCGGGCCGATTCACCAGGTGTGTCAGCGCCGAAGCGGGCGACGTCCGTGGCGAGGTCCAGAGGTCCGTTGTGGGCGCGATCGGCGTCCGTGATTTGCGACTGCGGGACCAGCCAGCAGATCTCGAACTCCAGGCCGTCCGGGTCCTTGGCGTAGAGGGCTTTCGTGGTGCCGTGGTCGGTGGAGCCGACGAGGGCGCCGGCGGCCCGCAAAGCGTCGAGGTAGGTCTGGAGGTCCGCGAGGGTGGGGACTTCCCAGGCCAGGTGGTAGAGGCCGACGGAACCGGAAGGGGCCGCGGTGGCGTCGGGGAGGGTGAAAAGGCCCAGGTCGTGGTCGTTGTGGGAGTCGGGGGCCTGGAGGAAGACGGCGCGGTCCGAGGTGTGCACCGCGCGGAAGCCCAGGACGTCGACGTAGAAGGCGCTGCTGCGGGCGGCGTCGCGGACCCAGAGGACGGCGTGGTTCAGGCCGCGGATCGGCATGGCGACTCCTTCACAGCGACGACTTCACAGTGGCAACTTCCCTGCGGGCAATTTTCACAGCGGCAGCGCGAACGCGGAACCGCCGTCGTGCCACCACTTCCGGTAGAACTGCGAGTCCTCGACCAGGGCGAGGTACCCGGCGTCGATCTTGGCACACATCTCGTCCACCAGTGAAGCGATCGGGGAGTCGGTGCGCCACGCGAGGACGAGCTCGCGGTAGAGCGGGGTGCCGGTCAGCGACACCGTCGAGATGCCCGTGCGGTCGGTGCCGATGGGGTAGAGCAGGCAGATCGCGCGGCCCTCAGCGGTGAGGGCGAACGCGACGTGCGCCTCGTTCGTCAGGTGCGTGATGCGCTGGTCGAAGCCGGCCGACGTGCAGGTGCGGGCGAAGAACTCGTTCATCCCGCTGTCGTCCGGGTCGGGCATCACCCACTTCTCGCCCGCCAGGTCGGCCAGCGCGACCTCGCCGCGCGCGGCCAAGGCGTGGTGGTCCGCGACGCCGATGAAAAACGGTTCCCGCAGCAGCACGCGGTACTCGACGCCGTCGGGCGGGATCAGCGGGAAGCCGGGGAACGCGCGCATCACGGCGACGTCGAGCTCACCCGAGCGCAGCAACGCCGTCAGCGCGCTGGTTTCGCGGATCGTGCGGCTGGTGACGTCGCGCCGGGGCAGCATGGTCGTCAACGCGTTCACCAGCAGGCTGAACTGCTGCGCCGGAATCCCGCCGACGCGCACCGGCGCGCCCGCTTCGTGTTGCGCGTTGAGGCGCGCGGCGCGTTGCAGGGTGTCGAAGCCGTGCAGCACTTTCTGCGCGTCGCGCACCAGTTCGGTGCCGGTGTGGGTGGGCAGCACACCTTCGGCCGAACGGACGAACAGCGGCCCGCCGAGGAATTGCTCGATCCGTTTGAGCTGCGTGGTCACCGCCGGCTGCGTGAGGTGCAGGCGGGCCGCGGCTCTGCGCAGGCTGCCGGCCTCGGCGATCGCGACCACGAGTTCGAGGTGCCGGATTTCCAGGCGCATGGGGAAAACATTATCGCCGGATGCAATAGGGCCGATCCCGTGATGATCATGGCCACACCGCATCGCGCCTGGTTACGGTGCCCGGCGTGACATCTCTGGTCTCCGTTCCGCTCATCGGGAAAACAACGCTTCCCGTGCTGTTCTCCGACGAAGTGCTGCAGCGGTTCCTCGACGCGGCAGCCATCGAATACGCGTTCATCACGCCCGAGGAACCGAGACCGTGCTTCGCTGTGCTGCTCGGCACCTTCGCCGAGGACGCGCTGATCGTCTCGGACCTCGCGTTCGGCCGCAACGCGCGGGTCACCGACCCCAGCGCGCGTGAAGAGTTCGCGACCACGATCGTGCCGAAATTCGGCTCCGCGTATGAGAATTCGGTGCGCGCGTGGTGGCTGGATCCCGCCGATCTGCTGCGCATCACCCGCGAGGCCGACGCGCGTGGTCTGGACGTGCTCGGGTCCGTCCACCTGCACCCGGACTGGCATCGCCTCGGGCCTGAATGCGAACGCGGCCGCCCGCTCAGCGAACGCCCGACGCCGATGGACGCGTACGTCTTCCACAGCGCGGGCTGGCCGCTCAACGTCGTGTGTTATCTCGAACGGCAGCACGGCGAGTTCTATTACTCGCTGGCCGCGTGGAATGGCGACTGCGAATCGCTCCCGCTGCGCGTCGGGATGGTGACGGCGTGAACGAGTCGATTCGCGCGCTCTGGCGCACCATGGCCGACGGCTGGGCCCGCGGCGACGCAACGCAGTTCGCTTCCGTCTTCGCGTCCGACGTCGACTTCGTCAACGTGCGCGGCGAAGCGCTCGTCGGGCGCGAAGCCGTGGAGACGGGCCACGCGCAGCTGTTCGCCGCGGCGTACCGCGGCACCACGTTGTCCGCCGAGGTCACGTTGATCCGCCGCCTTTCGCCGGAGCTTTCCCTCGTGCACGCGACGTCGGAGATCGGGCCCGCCGGCGTGGTGACGCACGCGCAAGCTGTGGTTCGCCACGACGGCGAGCCGACGATCGCCGCTTTTCACAACATGATCCCGAAGGGACCCACCGCATGACCCGCCCTCGCCTGCGTCACCTCGCCTTCGTCGTGCAGGACGCGAAGCGCATGGCCGCGTTCTACTGCGAGCAGTTCGGCATGGAGCTGTTTCACACCGACCCCGACGGCAGCCACTTCGTGACCGACGGCTACCTCAACCTGGCGTTGATCCAGCAGCAGCTCGACGGCGACGTCGCCACCGGCTTCAACCACTTCGGTTTCCAGGTCCCGGAAATCCCGCCGATCGCGGAGAAGCTCGCCGAAGCGGGCGTGCCCCGACCGGTGCTGCGCGGCGGGGACCGCCCGTTCGCCGAGTACCGCGCGATCGATCCGGAAGGCAACTGGTTCGACCTGTCCGAGCACGGTTTCCTGCCGCCAGGCCTGGAGAAGTAGCTAGCGCAACGCGGCGACCAGATCGGTCGCGATGCGGTGCTCCACATCCGCGGGCACGGGCTGCACCTCGTCGGCCAGCCCACCCGCGGCGACGGCGGCGAGGCTGCGGGCCTGCAGCGTGAGGCCGAGGTCCATGGCCTGGATGGAGTTCCCGTTGGCGGCCGTGAGGTTGAGCATCCGGCCCTGGTCGAGCAGCACGATCTCGCGGCCGTCGTCGAGGACGTGGCCCGTGCGTCGCGAAGGCGCGCCGTACTCGACGGTGCGGACGGTCCGCGCGTCGAGCTCCGCCCGGTCGATCTCCCACGCGAAGTGCCCGACGCCGGCGAGCACCGCGCCGTCGCGCAACGCCGCGAGCTCGGCCGCGCCCAGCACGCCGGGGTGGCCGGTGGCGGTGAACACCAGCTGCGCTTCGACCACGACCTCGGTGGCAGTGCCGACGCGGTGGCCGTTGAGGATCGCCTCGAGCGCCCGCATCGGGTCGGTGTCGCAGACCGAAACGCGCGCGCCGAGGCGGCTCAACGTGTCGGCGACGCCCTTGCCACACGGGCCGTAGCCGAGCACCGCGGCCCGCGTTCCCGGCACCATGAGGTTGGTGGCGTTGAGGAAGCCCTGCACCACGCTCTGGCCGACACCGAACTCGTTCTCCACCAGGAGCTTCAGCCGCGAGTCGTTGATCACGACCACGGGTTTGCCGAGCCGTACTTTTGTTTCGCGCAGCCGGATTCCGCCGGTGGTGGTCTCCTCGGTGCCGCCGAGGTAACCCGCCGGCGTGCCGGAGCCGAGGAGTGAAACGGTGAGGTCACCGCCGTTGTCCAGCGTGAGGTCGGGCTCGACGTCGAGCACACGCTCGATGTTGCGGATGTGTTCGGCCTCGCCGTCGCCCCGGCGGGTGAACACGGCGACGCCCAGCTCGCCAAGCGCGTCGGCGACGTCGTCGTGGGTGGTGCCGGGCGAGCCGGTGAGCCGCACGTCGACGCCGGCGCGCACGAGCAGCGTCACGAGCGCAGCGGTCTTCGGCTCGACGTGCAGGCACATCGCCAGCCGCTTCCCGGCGAGCACCGGGGTCAGTTCGGCGACCGCCTGCGCGGTGAGGGGCATGTGCTTGAGAGCCCAGGCCGTGGCGGGATGGGTTTCAGGCATGACTGTGTTCCTCTTCGGTTGTGGTGACCTTCGAACGGGGACGGAAGACGTCGTCAGCCGTAGAAGTCACACCGGTAGGAGTGGTCGCCGAAGATCGGCGTCACGAGCTCCTGCCGACGAGTGCACACGCCACCACGATAACCGAGGTCAGAGCGGGTGCTCCAGCCACACGTTCGGCTCCACGTACACACCGAGGTCTTGCGCCACCGACCCCAGTACGGGCGCGATCCCGCCGGGCACGGTCGTGAGGCCGTCGCCGGGCCGCACGCCGGTCCACTCCTCCCACTGGTCCAGCGTGCCGATCACGGTCATCGCGAACGGCGCGATCTTCACCAGCCGCGCGCCCAGCCGTTCGTGGTTGCGCAGCCACGGGTCCGCCGGCCGGCCCCGCTCGTCTCGCCGCGCCACGTAGTCCACAATGGACTCGACGGCGTGGTCCGCCTTGCCCGTCGGCCGCACCGGCACCACGAGTCGCGACAGCCCCGCGCGCCGGGCGCGGTTCTTCAGCTCCGTGAGCGCCAGCGCCGCGACGCCCTGGCCCCGCGCGCGCTCGGCGACGTTGACCTCCAGCGCCACCAGCGTGGTCGGCTCGCGGTCGTCCATCACGTCCTGCGCGGCCCACAACAGCGCGCCGTCCCACCCGTGGTCGGGCAGCTCGGTGCGCTCGTCCGTCGGATACGCCACGGGAACCGCCGCCGCACGGGCGACCGGCACGTCGTCTTCCAGCAGCACCAAGAAGAACTCCGGCCAGCGTGCCGCCAGCCTTGCGGACGCCGCGAGGTCGCCGATCACGTCGTGCGCCAGGAACTCTCCGCCGACCACACCCAGCTTCAGCGCGGGCCGGCGCAGATCCGGACGCGTCGCGAGGTCTTCGACTCGCACGGCCGGCTCGCCGCTCACGACCGGGCACCGCTTCTCCCGCCGGAAGCCGAGGGCGGCTCCGAACGAGGGACGAGGTGACCGGCAACATTCATGGCTCGCAGGGTAAACCGCGAAGCCTCGGGACAGCCCCAGAATTTGATCAACGCACCGGCAGGGCCTGCCTGCGCCGGGCCAGCGCGGCCGGGTCGAGCGTGGCGCGCGTGCCCGCCTGATGGCCTTCGCGGTACCCCGAACCGGAGAGCCGGCGCGGCGCGGCCGCGCGCAAGTCGCCGTATTCGCGGTCGAACGCACTTTGCACGAGCGTGTTCCGGTCGCGCACCACCAGCTCGGCCGACTGCCCGCCCGAACCCGGGTGCTCGCGCGCCGCCGTGTCCTCCGCGCGCACCAGCCGATCGTGGACGGCGCGCGCGAAACCGTGCAGCCAGGTGCGGCGGTAGGCGGCGAGCGATTCTCGGAACACCCGGTCGTCGGGTCGCACGCGCGTGAGCTGGGTGCTCGCCTGCAGCAACAGGCTTGTGAACAGCAGCTCCACGCGCCCGAGATCGGACTTGAAGCCGAACACCGTGACCGCGTCCACGCCCTGGCCCACGCGGTGCAGCAACGTGCGGCAGCGCAACGGGTACGCGATGTTCGTGAGCAGGCTCGCCTTGTCACGGCTGTACGGGTTTTCGATGGGGATCTTCAGCACGGCGATGTCGTCCGAGCCCTGCCCCGCGGCGGCGAGCATCGCGTTGTCGATGCCGTACCGGGCGATCAGCTCGGCCGCCTTCGTGTTGTACAGCTCGGCTTCTTCCGCGGTCACCGCCGGGTCTTCGGCCTTGGCGAGCAGCTTGCGGATGCGCTCCAGCTGCGTGTCGTGGGCGGGCATGATCCCCCTCTCCTGCTGGGCCGGGCCCGGACGGGCCGGCGTGGGGTCCAAGGTAGGCGCGGGGTACGACAATATTCGATCAGGTGTTCGGGCAAGTGGCAGGGTGCCCGCGTGTCGATACGATCCGTGAGTGGATTCGCCCGCGGACGTCCCTGATGCCGTGGTCGTCGGCTCCGGCCCCAACGGCCTGGCCGCCGCCGTGCTGCTGGCCCGCGCCGGTCTCGCGGTCGACCTGCACGAAACCGCGGCGGAGCTCGGCGGGGGCGCGCGGTCGGCGCGGCTGTTCGACGCCGACGTCGTCCACGACGTCTGCTCGGCTGTGCACCCGATGGCCGTCGCTTCGCCGTTCTTCCAGGGCTTCGACCTCGCCGCGCACGGCGTCGAGCTGTGCCGGCCTGAAGTCGCGTACGGGCACCCCGTCGACGAACGCCGCACCGGCCTCGCCTACGCGGACCTCGACCGCACCTGCGCCCGCCTCGGCGCCGACAGCGAGCGCTGGCGCCGCCTGATGGGACCGCTCGTCGAGCACACCGCCGAGATCACCGACCTGCTGCTGGGCGACCTGAGACGGCCACCGCGGCCGTCCGTCGCCGCTCTGCTCGCGCCGCGGATCGTCGCACTCGGCACCGGCATCGACGAGGTCCTGTTCCGCGGTCCCGAAGCCCCCGCGTTGCTCGCCGGCGTCGCCGCGCACCCGATGGGTCGGCTGCCGTCGTTGGCCGGCGGGGGCACCGCCGTGCTGCTCGGCCACCTCGCGCACGCGGGCGGCTGGCCGGTCCCGCGCGGAGGCACGCAGGTGCTCACCGACGTGCTCGCCGCCGATTTCGTCGCACACGGCGGCCGCGTCCACACCTCCAGCCGCGTCACGGACCTGCGGGAGTTCGCGAAAACGCGCGCCGTGCTGCTCGACGTCAGCCCGCGTGGCCTGCTTGAACTCGCGGGTCCCTTCGCGCCACCCGGCTACCGTCGTGCGCTCGAGAACGTGCGCTACGGACCGGGCGCGGCGAAGGTCGACTTCCTCGTGTCGGAGCCGATCCCGTGGCGCGAGCCGGAGCTGGCCAGGGCCGCGACCGTCCACATCGGAGGGACGGCCGCGCAGGTCCGCGCCGGCGAGAACACCGTGGCCGGCGGGCAGCGCGCCGAGGAGCCGTACGTGCTGCTCGCCCAGCCGATGGCAGCCGACCCCTCCCGCGGACTTCCGCACAAGCAGCCGATCTGGGCCTACGCGCACGTGCCCAACGGCGATCCGCTCGACGCCACCGACGTCGTCCGCCGCCGCATCGAACGCTTCGCCCCGGGGTTCGGCGACACGATCCTCGCGTCACGCGGGGTTCCCGCGGTCGAATTGGAGAACTACAACGCGAACTACGTCGGCGGCGACATCTCCGGCGCCGCCGTGACCCTGCGGCAGCTGCTCGCCCGCCCGGTCATCCGCTGGAATCCCCACACAACCCCGTTGAGCGGTGTCTACCTCTGCTCCGGCGCGACCCCGCCGGGCCCCGGTGTGCACGGCATGGCCGGCCTGCACGCCGCGAAAGCCGCGCTGCGCAGAGAGTTCGGCCTCGCGCTGCCCGCCGGCTGGTGATCAGCCGCGCGGCCGCACCATGCCCGTCTCGTACGCCACGACCACGGCCTGCGCGCGGCTCGAAACGCCGAGCTTCGTCATCAGCCGGTTGAGGTGCGTCTTCACGGTCGCCTCGCTCACCAGCAGCTCGGCCGCGATGTCCGCGTTGGTCGCGCCGGTGCCGACGAACCAGAGCACCTCCAGCTCGCGCTCGGTCAGGCACCTCACGTCTCCGGCGGGCTGTCCTTGAGCAGGAACCCGGCCGCCCCCGCGCGCAGGGCCGCGTAGACGTACTCGTCGAGGTCGAGCACGGTCAGGATCAGCACGCGCGGCTTCTCCGGCCCGGCCGCGCCGAGGATGCGTCCCGTGGCGGTGACACCGTCGAGCCCGGGCAGGCGGATGTCCATCAGGATCACTTCGGGCTTCAGCCGCAACGCCTTGTCCACGGCTTCGAGCCCGTCGCGCGCTTCGCCGAGCACGTCGATGCCGGGCACCGCACCGAGCAGCGCGACGAAGCCCGCGCGGACGAGATCCTGGTCGTCCACCACGAGCACACTGGTCACGACGGTTCTCCGGTGTCCGCCCGGTGGCCGGGTAGGGCAGGGTCAGCTCGATGGCGAACCCCGCGGGTTCGCGCGGTCCGATCTCGATCACGCCACCGTACATACGCGCGCGTTCCCGCATCCCCACCAGCCCGTTGTCAGCGTGGTTGACGCGCGGCGGCGGCCCGCCGCCGGAGTCGACGACCAGCACGCGCAGGCCCTCGTCGCGGTAGTCCGGCGTGAGCTCTGCGGTGGCGTCGGCGGCGTGCTTGAGCACGTCGGTGAGGGCCTCTTGCGCCACGCGGTACGCGCACAACTGCTGGCCGGGCGGCAACGGCCGCGGCGTGCCGGTGACGCGCAGCCCGAGCGTAAGGCCGGCGTCGCTCAGCCTCGCGACGAGCGCGGGCAGGTCGGCGAGACCCGGTTGCGGGCGGTACTCGCCGGGTTCGTACCGCGGCGGCTGAAGCACGCTGAGCAGGCGGCGCAGCTCGTCGAGGGCTTCGGTGGTGGTTCCGGTGATCGTGTCGAGCGCGCCACGAGCCGTGTCCGGTGCGTTCTCGAAGACGTACTTAGGCGACGGCCTGCTGCGCCTCCAGCTCGATCTCGCGTTCGGCCCGATCGGCGCGTTCGGCGGTGGCGCGCAAGCGGTTCGCGCGGACGTGGGCCGAGTGTCCGATCAGGATGGTCGCGGACGCCTGCAGCAGGGCGATCACCGAATCGCCGACGGGGTGCGACGCGCCGCCGGCGATCATTGTCGCCTCGTACGCGGCCATCGCGAGCGCCGAAGACGGCCATGCCTTGCTCGCCGGGTAGCGCGCCCACACCGTGTACGCGGCGATCAAGATGCCGGGCTGGCCGAGTGTCGCGCGGAAACCGCAGAGGTAGAACGCGCCCATCAGCGCCGTGACGGCCAGCAGCGAGCCGATCGGGAACCGGCGGCGGACGAGTAGCGGCGCGGCGCCGACGGCCGCGAGGACCAGCCCGAACGCGCCCGGCCGGTCGCCCAGCTCGCCGCCGCGCACGGCCGCGCCCGCCAGCAGGAACACGGCGACCGCGGCCGCGAGCAGGTTGTCCGCCAGCACCGGGTGCATGCGAAGCCCGCGCACCACCCCCACCCCGTACACCGGCACGGAGGCGAAGCTACCGGCCTGACCGGCGGAAACCCAGTCGGCTACGACCGGCGCGGTAGTACGGCGCGGCGCGTACCGCCAAGGTTTACCGCCGGCTGCGGCGGAAGAGGGATTCGAGCGGGCGGTTCGTCCGGATAGCGTCTGGCGCGAATGGTCACCCATTCGGCGTTGCTCGGCGGGGAGCGCCCGAGGCCGGGGAGGTCCCCGGAGCTGCTCCCCGCCGAGCATCAGCCCAGGTATGCGTCGAGCGTCACCGCGAGGGCCGATTCCGGAGACGGTGCGAAGCTGGCGCCGGCCAGGCCGCCCCACAGCCACAGCTGCGCGAGCCCGTGCAGCGCTGCCCACAGCGAAGCTGCGACGAGCCGCGGGTCGGTGCCGGGCTTGAGCCGGTCGTCGTACGCGGCTTCGCGGTCGAGGCGCACGAGGTCGGCGAAGTAGTCGAAGACGGCGCTGCTCGCGGCCACAAGCCCGGGTTCGGCCGGGTCGATGAGGTCGCGGCGGAACATCAGCTCGAACATCGCGGGGTTGGCCAGCGCGAAGGCCACGTACGCGTGGCAGGCAGCCGTCACGCGCTCACGCGGGTTGCCTTCGGGCAGCTTCGCGCCGCGTTCGAGCAGCTGCGCGAAGCCGAGCGTCGCGACGGCCGACAGCAGTTGGGCGCGGCCGGAGAAGTGCCGCAGGGGCGCGCCGTGGGAGACGCCGGCGGCCTTCGCGATGCCCCGCAGCGTCACCGCGTCCACGCCTTCGTCGGCGAGCAGAGTCTCCGCGGTGGTGATCAGCCGCTGGCGGGCGCTCATAGCTGCGCTTCGGAGAACGCGACGGGCAGCAGGTCGGGGCGCTTGGGGAAAAAGCCGTCGCCGGGCGAGCGGCCGATCAGGCGGTTGTGCAGACGGGTGAAGGCGACCGGCATGACCTCCTGCCAAAACCACTGCAGGTCCGCGCGCAGGCTCGGGCGCGCGGGCAAGCCGGGGAGCGGCTGGAGCCAGCCGTCGTTGTGGCCGATGTGGAGGCGGTTCAGGACGTGGCCGGCCACCCGCAGGTGGCCCGCTTCGGACAGGTGCAGGCGGTCGGGGCCGAAGTAGCGCGAGTCGTGGGCGGCGTGGTCGGGCCACAGGTCCACAAGCTTGGCGCCGTAGCTCACGGACGCTTCGCGGATGGCGTCGTTGAGGGCGGTCACGCGCGGGTGCATGCGGGCGCCGAAGGGCATCCGGTGGGCGATGTCGCTCAAGGTGAAGGTGATCACCGTAGGCGCGATGTGCGTGCACCGGCGGATCGCGGCGTCGACGCGGCGCGCGACGGTGCGGGGGTTCCAGCCGCCGCTCATCACATCGTTGCCGCCGCCGAACAGGGCGATCAGGTCGGGCGCGTGGCGCTCCGCGGCCGGCAGCTGCTCGACGATGATCTGGTCGAGGCGCCGGCCGCGCACCGCGAGGTTGGCGTAGCGGAAATCGGGCTCATCCTGCGCGAGGCGGCCCGCGACGAAGTCCGCCCAGCCGCGGTACTGGCTGTGGTCCGGGTACGGATCGTCGAGCCCTTCGGCGCAGCTGTCGCCGACGGCGACGAATTTCTGAAAGCTCATGTCGATCTCCGTAACCCGTGGTTCACCTTGTAGACACTGTCTATCAAACTCTAGTAGACGGTGTCTACGTGAGGTTCACTTCTTCACGGGGTTCCGGAGTTTCACCCGGATCAGTTTTGCCGACATATATCGTCCGGCGATACATTGGGTCCATGGCGATGTCCGAGCAGGTCTTCTTCATCCTCACCGCGCTGGTCGGCGAGCCGCGGCACGGCTACGGCATCGTCGGCGAAGTCGCGGAACTGTCGGAGGGGCGTGTGAGGCTCAAGGTCGGCACGCTCTACGGCGCCCTCGACCGCCTCACCGCGGAGGGCCTCGTGGAGCACGACCGCGAAGAGGTCCTGCAGGGCAGGCTGCGCCGCTACTACCGCCTGACCCGCTCAGGCGCCGACGCGGTCGCAACCGAGGCCGCCCGCCAACACGCCAACGCCGAGGCGGCGACGGCCCGCCTGCGCGGCCGGCAGACAAGACACGCGTGAACTTCGTAGCCGGGGAGGGAAAGTGACGGAACTGGAGAGACGGTACCGAGCCGTCCTGCGGCTTTTGCCGCGGTGGTACCGGGAGCGCTGGGAGGAGGACATGGTCGCGACTCTCCTGGGAGGGGAGCTGGGGCGGGTCGGAGTTCTTTCTGGTGGAAACGTTGTGGTGGTGGGGAAACCACCGGTGGCGGTTTCGGCTGGGTCGACCGCGCTGGGGTGAGGGGTGTGGCCGGAAACGGCTTGGCTGCGGGGATTGGCAGACGGCGAGGGCGCTGGGGCACCTGGTTTCGGTGGACGTGAGCCGGGGCGAGGCGCTGGGAGTTCTGTGAGCCCGGGAAAAACGGTCGGCGAGGCCGACGCGGACGCCGGGTTGCCCGGGGCTCTGCCGAGCGGCCTGGCGGGCGAAACTTCGGAGAGCGGTTCGGCCGGGGCAGGGATACACGGTCGTGCGGCTGCACCCGGAAGGGGCGTGGCCGCAGGCGAAAAAGGCGACGAGACCGGTTCGGCACCCGAATTGAGGCAGCCGTCGTCCGAGGGCGTGGCCGGCCGCCGCGTGGGTGCCGGCGATGCGTCGGAAGGCGACTTGCGTGGCCGTGCCGTCGGGCCGAGGCGGTCCGCCGGTGATGAAGCTGGAGAGGCATCGCGGCCGCGACCCGGCGTGAGGGTGGGGTGAAGGCCGCTGGACCATGGCCGGGCCCGTCCGCGATGATCTTCGCCATGAAAATCCTGGTGGTGGGTGGAAGCGGCTTGCTGGGGCACCACGTGCTGGAGCAGCTGAGGCTGCGCGGGCACGAGGCGACCACGGTGGCCCGCACGCCCCGCGAAGGCGTCGACCGAGTCCTCGACGTCACGACGGCCTCGGAAGACGACCTGCGTGAGCTCCTCGCCGGCCACGACGGCGTGGTGTTCGCCGGCGGCAGCGACGACCGGAGGGTCGACAAGGGACCGGTCGCGCCGCGGCTGCACGCGGGCAACGTCGCGCCGGTGGTCGCGCTGCTGAAGGCGGCGCGCGAGGTCAGGTGCACCAGGGCGGCGGTGCTCGCGTCGTACTACACGTACTTCGACCGCGTGCACCCCGAGTGGGGCCTGGCGGCGAAGCACCCGTACGTGCGCAGCCGGATCGAGCAGGCGAAGCTCGCCCGCGAGACGGCCGGGCCGGACCTGCCGGTGGCGATCATCGAGGTGCCGTACGTGTTCGGCGTCGCGCCCGGGCGGGTGCCGGAGTGGTCGGTGCCGGTGGTGAAGTGGGTGCGGTCGTCGGCACCGCTGTTCGCGCCCCGGGGCGGCAGCGCGGCGACGAGTGCGCGGGGCGTCGGCGTCGTGACCGTCGACGCTCTCGAGGACTGCTCGGGCGCGGACCTCCCCGTGGTCGAGGAAAACCTGCGCTGGACGGACATGCTCACCCGCATGGCCGGCGCCGCCGGAAAGCCTCGCTCGGTTCGCACGGTGCCCGCCGGCGTCGTCCGGGCGATGTTCCGCCTCGGCGGTCGCGTGAACGGCCTCACCGGCAAGCAGCCCGGTCTCACCATCGAGCACCTCGACGGGCTGTTCCTGCGCGAGCTGTTCGTCGACCCGCCCGTCCACCGCTCGGTCGACGAGGCCATCCGGGAGACGGCGAAAGCCTGACGCAACGCCGGAACAAGGCCGAGGCCGCGACATCCCCAGCAGACGAAGAACATGCTCGTGTCGTACTCCGATCAGGCGCTGGGATTCTTCTGATGGATGTCTCCCGAGTGGACTTCACCGAGGCCTCGGTGAAGTCCTGCGCACGCTAGTGACGCGGAGTCGGCGGCACTCATCGGCTGAGCCCGAGGGGGCAGGCGTGGCCCGGATCCGGCGAAGAAGCCGGGGTCCGGGCCACACCCGGTGCGCCGGTGCCGTTTCCCGTGGGAGGAAACGATTCCGGTGAGACGCCCTCCGCCCATCTCCCGAATCCACCGGTTCGGACCGGTGCGGCCGCGGATGCCGCTGTGCTCACGCCGTCAGGCGGCCCGCGACGTCGGCGATCAGGGCGAGCCGGTCGCGCTGGGGCTGGATGAGGTTTTCGAGCTGCACGCTCGCCCCGTCCCGGATATCGGCGTTGAGCGGATCAGTGGCGTCGTCCTCGACGCGGCCGATGTGCCACTCCTCGATGTTGTCGATACCCAGCTCGACGCTCAGCTGTTTGCGAAGCTCGGTCAGCTCACCGCAGCTGTAGGTCAGCTCGGCGCCGACAGTGACCAGTTTGCGGGCGTGGACGTGCTCCCAGTTCTCCACGATGGGCCTCGCGTGGTCATGGGCATCGAGCAGGCGCTTGACCGCGACTTCCCAGCTGTGCGGTGGGTCGTCGAGGTCCGACCAGGCCTGGCCGATCCGGGCGAAGGCCTCGGCGACCTCGGGCCAGGCCGACGCGGCGGCGCGCAGCACCGGCGTGGCCTCACGCCGGTAGACCGCCTTCGCCCACAACGCGCGAGCCACGTCGAACTCGTCGCAGACCAGGCGCCGCCGCTCGTCATCGGTGTCGCCGCGCTCGGGCATGGCCGGTTCCGGCTCGTCGCCGGTGAACTCGGCGAAGTGGAACTTCACCCGATCGACGGGCTGCCCACCGGCCGTCATCCGGGTGGCCTTGATGAACTTGTCGTGGTGCGCGATCGGGGAGTCGTCGCCCGCTTCGGCCAGCACGACTTCCTTCGGCTGCCGCGCTTCCCACGCGGCTTTCTCCGCTCGCACCGCTTCGAGGACCTGCTCGGCCTCGAGGGCGTGGCGGGCCGCCAGATCCTTGGCGCTCGGCGGGGCCAGTTCGGCCATCAGCGCGGTGATCTCGGGCGGCAGCCCGACGTGCCGTGTTCCGTCCGCGTGGAGGTAGGAGCCCTCGACATCCGGCTCGAAAGCGCTGCGTCGGTCGTGGAGGAGCACGCTCGTCAGAGTGGGAGCGTGCTGCTGCCACGCGGTGTGGCACCGCGTTGCCTCGTCGGGGTCGGTGAAACAGCAATACGCGACGTTTCGCCCTTCGGCACCAGGCTCGAGGGAGTCGTCGCGGACGCGCACGGAGGAATACGGGCCGTAGGGCATCAGCGCTGCGATGTCGTCGCGGGCGCGCCGCGAAGATCGGGAGGCGCGGCGCCGGGGCCACAGTCTCATCGTCGGAACCCTCCTTCCGGCGTGCAGTAGTGCTCCAGACCACACCGCAGGACTCCCCGAATCAAGATCAATCGGCTCGTGTCGCCACCAAAACGACCGAATTCTGCCGATCGCACCAGTCGGGCCGGGTCGTGTGCCGACCGTGCCGACGAGGTTCTGCGACGCTCGGCGCAAGCGTTTGCGACCACTGCGTCGGCACGCTTCGCGGTCCGGCTTCAGCGGCGGCCAAAAGCACCTGACCTGCAGCGGGCCGCGTGCTAGCTTCGCGAACGTGACCACACTCGAACTCGCCGGTGTTTTCGTCGGACGGCCCGCCGTGCTCGGGCAGCGACGGGAGCGCCCGGTGCTCAGCGCGATCGTCAAGGACCGCGTGGCCGCGCGCGAGCTGGAGCTCACGCGGCTGAACCTCGACGGCGACGAGCAGGCCGACCTGCGCGTGCACGGCGGGATCGACAAAGCCGTTTACGTCTACCCCGCGCAGCACTACGCGGCGTGGGCGGCCGATGGGTTCGACGTCGAGCTCGGGACGTTCGGGGAGAACCTCGCGGTGAGCGGCGCGGACGAGACGCGCGTGCGAATCGGCGATGTCTGGGAGTGGGGCGACGCGCGGCTGCAGGTGTCGCAGCCGCGGCAGCCGTGTTTCAAGCTGGCCATGCGGACGGGACGCAAGGACCTCGTGCCGGCGATGATCGACTCCGGGCGGTGTGGCTGGTACCTGCGGGTGCTGCGGCCGGGTCGCGTACCGACGTCCGGGGCCGTGCGCGTGGTCGAGTCCGACGCCCAGGCGCCGACCGTGGCCGAGGTGCACCTGATCGCGTTCGCCAATTTCGCGCAGCTCGAGCCGCGCATCGCGGAAGCGGGAGTCCAACGCGCGGAGAAGATCCTGGCGACGCCGGCGCTTTCGTCGTCGTACTCGGGCGGCATCCGCTCGTCGGTGAAGCGCTGGCGGATGCGCAACGCGGGCTGAAAAAGGGCCCCTCCCCTGAGAACCCAGGGAAGGGGCCCTTCGGCAAAGAACTACTTCCAGTCCACCTGCGGGGAGCGGTAGAAGTCGATCCCCTGCGCCACCCAGCGCGGCGCCTGCTTCGCCAGCCGGACGCGGTAGGTGTCCCAGTCGCGTCCGGACTGCTGCGACCAGCCGATCTCGGCCAGGCCAGGCAGGCGCGGGAACGCCATGTACTCGATGTTGTCGTTGGTGCGGATGGTCTCCGTCCACAGTGGAGCCTCGACACCGGAGACGGAGCTCTCGCCGACGCCCGGCACGAGCGTCGCGGGATCCCAGTCGTAGGAGTCCTTGACCTCCACGAGACCGGCCCAGTCCTGGCCCAGCGGCGTGTCCTCGGTGTACTTCATGTCGAGGTACGCGTGGTTCGACGGCGCCATCAGCACCTTGCCGCCGCGCGCGGCGAACGCGGCGAGGTCGGGGTTCGCGCCGCCCTGGTCCCAGTACTCCGGCATGGCCGTGGCGGGCAGGTCCGACTTCGTGATCTCGTGCCAGCCCGTGATGAGCTTGCCGTACTTCGCGACGAGCGGGTTCACCTTGGCGTAGAAGGCTTTGTAGTCCGGGTCGGACGTCGAGTGTGCCTCGTCGCCGCCGATGCCGAGGTACTTGCCGGGCGTGATGGCGGCCAGCTCGCGGATCACGTCTTCCACGAACTTGTACGTCGTCGGCGAGTCGATGCACAGCGAGCTGTAGCCGACCTCGGTGTCGGTGCGCGGCGGGACCGCGACGCCGTCGCAGTTGAGCTCCGCGTACACCGACTGGGCCGCGTTCGTGTGACCGGGCATGTCGATCTCCGGCACGATCGTGATGTGCCGCGACGCCGCGTAGGCGACGATGTCCTTGTACTGCGCCTGCGTGTAGTAGCCGCCGGGGTCGCCGTCCGCGGCGCCCTTGCCGCCCTCGGTCGCCAGGCGCGGCCAGCTCTTGATCTCGATGCGCCAGCCCTGGTCGTCGGCCAGGTGCAGGTGCAGCGTGTTGATCTTGTACTGCGCCAGCTGGTCGATGTACGTCTTCACCTGTGCCGGGTTGAAGAAGTGCCGCGCGACGTCGAGCATCGCGCCGCGCGTGCCGAAGCGCGGGTAGTCGAGCACGGTGCCGCCCGCGATCGTCCACTTGCGGAACTGCACGCTCTTCGCCTCGATCGCCGACGGCAGCAGCTGCCGCAGCGACTGCACACCCTCGAACAGGCCGTCGGCGGTGTTGGCCTTCAGCGTCACGCCCGATTTCGCCACGGACAGCTGGTAACCCTCGGTGCCCACGCGGCTGTCGGCGTGACCAAGGTCGAGCGAGATGGCGGGCAGGCCGGCGTTCACCGGCACGACCGGCAGCGGGTATCCGGTGGCGGGGCGCAGCAGGCCGCGCAGGTAGTCGGCCACCTGGTTCGTGCCCTTGCCCGCGCGGATCACGGTCAGCGGGGACAGTGTGAAGTTCGCCTTCGGGTCGGCCTTGGCCTGCACGGGCAGCGGGACGATGTCGGTGACGCTGCGTTCGGGTGCGGCGGTTGCGGCCGTCGCCGACGCCGGCAGGCCGAGCGCCGCGAGGCTCAGCACGGTCGCCCCCAGCACGGCTCTGGACAAGCTCTTCCTCACGGACTACCTCCGGTCGGGGAGAAGACAGACCTTAAGAGGTATAGACCACTAGGCAGGCCGCGGACAACAGCCGAAAGGATCGCCCGGACCTCCCGCACCCGGTTGCCCCCCGTCACGCCCGTCACGCCCGTCACGAACGGTTCGGCGCGGCCGGCCACGCGACGTCGTCGATCGCCAGCCACGGCGCCACCGCGACGGCCGCGGGCGTCAGTCCCGAAAACGCCCTCACCTCGTGGTGCAGGTGCGACTGGTCGGAGAACCCGCTCTCCGCGGCAACCTCGGCAGGCGCCCGCCCCGACGCCAGCAAATGCGCGGCATGGTCGAACCGCACCAGGCGAGCGGCGCGTTTCGGCGTGATGCCGAGCTGCGTCCGGAACCGCGCCCACAGCCGTTTGCGGCTCCACCCGACCTCGTCCGCCAGCCCCTCGACACGCGCGAGCCCCCGAGCCGCCAACGTCTGCCGCCAGCTCTGGGCCACCTCCGGATCGACGCGGCGGGACCCCAGCCGCCGCCTCAGCAACTCGGCCGCGAGTGCGAACCGGTCGTCCCACGACGCCGCCGCGCGTAGCCGATCCTCCCAGCGCGCGGCGTCGCGGCCCACGACGTCCTCGAGCGAGACCGCCCCACTCAGCGTGTCCCCGAGCACCGCCGCGGCCACGGCCGGGTCGAGCCGGATCTGCAAGCACTCGCCGATCCGGCCGGCGGCCCGAAGCTCGCCGGGACACAGCCCGACGACGACGCTGCCGCGCCCACGCCGTCCGAAAGCCTCGTAGCCGAGGCCGTCGCTCAGGTCCACGAGCACCGTGACGGCCGGGTGCGCCACCATCGTGATGTCGACGGGCGCCGGCACGGCCTGCCGGAACCCGGCCATGCGGATGCCCGGCAGCCGTCGCGTCGGGACCGCGATGTCCACGCCCGTCCAGTCGAAGGCCTGCACGTGACCACGCTAGGCGTCGCGGGTCACAGGCGGGTTGCCGCGAAGGCCAGCAGCAGCTCGCCGGTCTTCGCGGGCTCCTCGACGAGCGGCACGTGCCCCACGCCCGGCAGGTACTCGACGCGCGCCACGGCGTCGTAGTCGTGCGCCGACGACGGGTCCCATCGCGGGTCCGCCGCGCCGAACACCACCAGCGCCGGCACGTCGAGCGCGGCCAGCCGCTCGGGCATGGTCCGCTCGGCGAGGTACGCGCCGTTGTGGTGCAGCACTTGCCGGAACGCGCGATAGGTGGTCCCGCGAAGTTCGGTGACCATGTCGTCCGGGATGGCCACGGGGCGGGCCATCGTCGCCCCGATTCCGCGTCGGATGACCGCGTCCGAACGCCTCCGCCACAGCAACGGGCCGAAGGGCGGCGCCAGCAGCAGCCGCAGGATGAGCGGCTGCGGCAGGAGTGCGTCGAGCCGCGGGCCGGTGCTGATCAACGCGAGCGAGCCCACCAGGTCGGGCCGCTGTTCCGCGAGCGAGGTGGCGACGTAGCCGCCGCTCGAATGCCCGGCGACGACCACGCGGGCGACGCCCAGCTCGTCGAGCACCGCCGCGACCCGGCTCGCCTGCCGCGGCACGGCGAACGACGGTGGTGGCGTCGAGCGCCCGCAGCCGGGCAGATCGACGCGGATGACGTGGTGGTGCTCGGCCAACGCCGGCACCACCTCGCTCCAGGAGCCGCTCGTGGCTCCCGAGCCATGGATGAGCAGCAGCGGCGGCGCGTCGGCCGGGCCGTCGTGGACCACGTGGAGGTAGTCGTTCATGCCGGCGACGATGCGCCCGCGCACCGCCGCCCGTCTTGGAGAAATGTCAGCGCTGCAGCACGGCCCGCAGGGCGTCGAGCACCGCCGGGTCCTCGATCGTCGAGGGCACCGGCTCCTCGCGCCCGTTGGCGATCCCGCGCATGGTCTTGCGCAGGATCTTCCCCGAACGCGTCTTCGGCAGCGCCTCGACCACGGCGACGTCGCGGAACGCCGCCACCGGCCCGACGTCGCGGCGCACCACGGCCACGAGCTCGTCGCGCAGCTGGCCCTCGTCGACGTCCACGCCCGCCTTCAGCACGACGAACCCGCGCGGCACCTGGCCTTTGAGCTCGTCGGCGACCCCGATCACCGCGCACTCCGCCACGGCCGGGTGCGACGCGAGCGCGGCCTCCATCGATCCCGTCGACAGGCGGTGGCCGGCCACGTTGATCACGTCGTCGGTGCGGCCCATCACGAAGAGGTAGCCGTCTTCGTCGAGGTAACCGGAGTCGCCGGTGAGGTAGTAGCCGGGGAAGCGCGACAGGTAGGCCTCGCGGTAGCGCTCGTCGTCGCCCCACAACGTCGGCAGTGAGCCGGGCGGCAGCGGCAGCTTGATCACGATCGCGCCTTCGCGGCCGGCGGGCAGCTCGTCGCCGCCCTGGTCGAGCACCCGCACGTCCCAGCCCGGCACGGGCTTC
This sequence comes from Amycolatopsis sp. NPDC051373, assembly GCF_040689465.1. Classification (NCBI taxonomy): domain Bacteria; kingdom Bacillati; phylum Actinomycetota; class Actinomycetes; order Pseudonocardiales; family Pseudonocardiaceae; genus Amycolatopsis; species Amycolatopsis sp. NPDC051373. The sequence continues at coordinate 26,865 of NZ_JBFBAE010000034.1, forward strand.
GTCGCCGACCCGGGCTTCACGGGCATCGGCTCGAGGCCGCGCGGGTTGGCGGCGATCGGCCAGCCCGTTTCCGTCTGCCACCAGTGGTCGATCACGGGCGTGCCGAGGATGTCGCTCGCCCAGTGGTAGGTCTCGGGGTCGAGGCGCTCGCCGGCCATGAAGAGCGTGCGGAACTTGGCCAGGTCGTACTTCTTGAGCTCCGCCGCGCCCGGGTCGATCTTCTTCACCGCGCGCAACGCCGTCGGCGCGGTGAACAGCGCCTCCACGCCGTGCTCGGCGATGACGCGCCAGAACGCGCCAGCGTCGGGCGTGCCGACGGGCTTGCCTTCGTACAGGACGGTTGTCGCCCCGATCAGCAGCGGTGCGTAGACGATGTAGGAGTGCCCGACGACCCACCCGACGTCGGACGCCGTCCACCACGTGTCGCCCGCGTGGACGTCGTAGACCGCACCCATCGACCAGGCCAGGGCGACGGCGTGGCCGCCCGCGTCGCGCACCACGCCCTTCGGCTTCCCGGTGGTGCCGGACGTGTAGAGGATGTAGAGCGGATCCGTCGCCTTCACCGGCACGGGATCGGCCGGCTGCGCGGTCTCGACGAGGTCCACCCAGTCCAGGTCCGTGCCCGAGAGCTCCGCGGGCGCCTGCTCGCGCTGGAACACCACGACGTGGTCGGGCTGGTGCTCGGTCAGCTCCAGCGCCGCGTCGATGATCGGCTTGTACTCGACCACCCGCGTCGGCTCGATCCCGCACGACGCGGCGAGCACGAGCTTGGGCTTCGCGTCCTCGATGCGCGCCGCCAGCTCCTTCGGCGCGAAGCCGCCGAACACCACCGAGTGCACCGCCCCGATCCGCGCGCACGCCAGCATCGCGACGACCGCCTCGGGGATCATCGGCAGGTACAGGATCACGCGGTCGCCCCGCGTCACGCCGAGCGCCTTGAGGGCCCCCGCGAACACCGCCACCTCGTCGCGCAGCTCGGCGTAGGTGTAGCGCCGCTTCTGCCCCGTGACCGGGGAGTCCCAGATCAACGCGGGCTGTCCGCCGCGGCCGCCGTCGGCGTGGCGGTCGAGCGCGTTGTACGCCGTGTTCAGCTCGCCGTCGGGGAACCAGCGGTAGAAGGGTTCCCGTGAGGCGTCCAGGGCCTTCGTCGGTGGCTTCGTCCAGTCGATCGCCCTCGCCGCGTCCAGCCAGAATCCCTCGGGATCGTCCAGGCTGCGCCGGTAGGTCTCGGAATAAGCGCCCACGGTGTCTCCCTCGACAGCGTCACTCGATCCGGTCGGCCGGACCCGTCACTCATGATGGCCCTGGCGAGGGTGTCGCGCAGGTTTCACGACGGTCACGACCCACTGACCCGGCAACCCCGCGAAGGTGGCGTGCGTCCTAAGCTGGACTACGGAGTTCGGCCGCGTGGCGGTACCACGTGACCACCGAGAGTGAGGGGAACCAGGCGGTGAGCGGATTCGCGAGCGCGCTGCTCTCGTTCGCCCACACCCTGTTCGGCCCGGGGTTCTGCCCGGGTGACTGGGTTTGGGCGACGACCACAGCCGGTGCGCTCGTCGCGCTGTTCCCCGCGCTGGGGGCGCTGGTGGTGGCCATCGTCCGCAAGGGCACGGGCAACCGCTACGACGCGACGACGCTCACCGTGTTCGGGTTGATCGGCGTGGTCACCGTGCTGGTGCTGCCGTGGGTGCTGTCCAACGGCATCTCCGAGACGTTCCGTGCGATCAACGCTGGTGGCAGCGGCGGTCTGTCGCACGCCGAAGCCGCGTCGCTGAGCACCAACTACTGCTTCGCCGGCGTGCAGAAGACGTACCTGGGTGGGGGCAGCAACGTCTACGAGGCGCTGTTCTACAACCAGGGCCTCAAGCTGTCGTTCGGGATCTACCTGCTCGCGTTCACGGTGCTGCCCGCGGGCTCGCTGCTGTTCGTGATGCTGCAGGCGCGCACGGCGTTCCGGCGCGGGCCGAAGTGGCCGTCGCGGTTCTTCTGGATCCCGTTCGTGGTGATGGCGGTGGCGAGCGTCGGGATGACGGCCAACGTGGCCGTGCACTTCTGGCTCGGGTTCCTGCCGTTCAGCGTGCTGGGGTTGATCCCCGTCGGCCTGGTCGGGCCGCCGCCGTGGTCGGTGATCAACCGGCCGGAGCCGCGTCCGGAGCCGCGGCGGGAGCCGGAGCGTCCGGAGGTTTCGCAGGCCGCGCCGCGTCCGCAGCTGCCGCCGCCCCCGCCGCCTCCGATGAACAAGCCGTACCCGGCCACAGCGCTGGCTTCCGCACCCGAGCCCGGGTTGCTGGCCGCCGCTCCCGGTGCGGTCCCACCGCCACCCGGCTCGCGCGGCGCGGGCGGGAGTCGTTATCGACGCGTCCGCCGGCTCGGTCACGGCGGTTTCGGCACGGTCTGGGAAGCGGTCGACACGCAGCTCAACCGCACCGTCGCGCTGAAGATCGCGCACGCCCCCGACCGCGACACCGAGGAGCGCATGCAGCGCGAGGCTCGCGCGCTGGCCGCGGTGAACCACCCGAACTGCGTGAAGGTGTACGACCTCGTCGAGGAGCCCGACGGCCTCGCGCTCGTGATGGAGTATCTGGAGGGCCGCCCGCTCGCCGAGGTCGTCGACGGTCAGGGCCCCCTTGACGACGTCGCCGCCGGCCGCCTCTGGTCCACGATGGCCGGCGCCCTCGTCGCGGCCCACGAGAAGGGCGTGCTGCACCGCGACATCAAGCCGTCCAACATCGTCCTCGACCCGGCCGGTCTGGCGCACCTCATCGACTTCGGCATCGCCCGCAGCCAGGGCGACTCCAAGATGACCGCCACCGGCATGATGATCGGCACGCCCGACTTCGTCGCCCCGGAACAGGCCATGGGCGCGCAAGCCAGCCCGGCCTCCGACGCCTGGCAGCTCGCGGCGACCATCAGCTATGCGTTGACCGGCCAGCCTCCGCGCGGAACTCGGGAGACGCCGATGGCGGCCCTGATGGCGGCTGCGCGGGCGGAGCCTGTGTCCCGGCTGCCGGTGCGGTCTGCGCACGCGCGGATCTTGGGTGCTTCGCTGGATCCGGAACCGCGTCGTCGTCCGACGTTGAACGCGGTGCGCCGGGAGGTGGAGGGCTGGCTGTCGCGTGCCGGGAAGTCTCCGGACGGCCCGGTGACGCAGATCGTCCCGCGGCGGCTGCACCGCTGATATTCGGTGGCGGTGGGTGGGATGATCGGGGCATGACGCTTCGAAGGGGCCATGGCGCGTAGACCGCCTGCCGCCGTCCGGGCCGGTTTGCCCGTGCGATCTCGTCCGTGTCACCGGTTCTCCACGATTCCCGGGTTACCGCGCTGGGTTTTGCTCGACGTGCACCGCGTCGAAGCGACGGTGCTGCATCCCGGCGACGTCGCCGCCGCGCTCCGCGGTCTGCGACGGCATGTCCACAACCCCTGGCGCCTCGAGGTGCACCGCGTCGACGACTGCCCCTGCGGGGAGAACCTGATACGCTGGAATCGGCCCTCCAAGCCCTGCCGCGCCCCAGCCGCGCCGCCCTGCGCTCACTCATCAGACCGCTCGACGCCGAGCTGCGCCGCCGGACCGTGCTCGACTACTCGGCCCCGCCTGAGTGGCCCTGGTGGCGGCGGCGCAGGCCCCGCGGGACGCGTGGTCATGGCGCGTAGACCACCGGCGTCCGTCCGGGCCGGCCTGCCGGTCAGACCGCGCAGCGGCCGGCAGTTCTCGACGATCCCCGGGTTGCCGCCCTGGGTTCTTGCCGACGTCCATCGCGTTGAGGCGAGGGAATTGCGTCCCGGCGCAGTCGGCCGGGCCGTTCGTGACCTGCGGGGTTACGCACGCGACGCCCACCGCAACGGCTCGTCCGAGACCCTCGGCTGCCCCTGCTGCGAGCCCGGGACCCGGTGGACGCTGGAGGAGGCGCTGCGCGCGTTGCCGCCGCGCAGCCGAGCCGCACTGCGGGCAGTGCTGCGACCGATCGACGACGAGGTCCGGCGCAAAACCCTGCCAAACCCGACCGCACCGCCGGACCGGCCGTGGTGGGAGCGGCGTATCGCCTATCCGGCGTCCGGGAGAAAGGGCCATGGCGCGTAAGCCACCATCTGCCGTCCGCGCTCGCCTGCGGGTCACAGCGCTGTCCCGTCACGTGGGCGCAGCCGCGGATCGTCGCGGTGGGACCGCTGCTGCGTGAGCTGCTGGAGTACCTCACGGGCAACCCCGAGCCGGACGCCCGTGAACGCGCCGAGGCCGTGGTGTTCGACGTGCTGGAGCCGGTGGACGTCGCGCCGATCGTGGTGCCGTCGCCGGAGGATCCGCGGGCGCGTGACGTGGAGGCGATGGTGCTCGCCGATCCCGCCGACCGACGCGGGCTGGCCGAGCTGGGCCGCGCCGTCGGAGCGAGCGAGCGGACGCTGGCGCGTGCGTTCGTGCGCGACTGCCGCGTGACGTTCGGGACCTGGCGCACGCAGGCGCGGCTGCGGGCGTCGCTGCCGTTGCTCGCCGAAGGCCTGCCGATGACGACCGTCGCGCACCGGGTGGGGTACGCGACGGCGAGCGCGTTCGTCGCGGCGTTCCGGCGCGCCGTCGGGGTGCCGCCAGGCGCCTACTTCACCGCCACGAAGGCAACCACATCTCCGCGTTCCATTGCGCGGTCGTGATCGGCACCCCGTTGAGGATCGGCCACAGCCACACGAAGTTCGCCACCACGAGTCCCGTGTAGAGCGCCACGACGAGCAGCCCGGTGCCCCGGCGCTCGAACCCGCGCCGGGCGCCGCCGAGGATCTGGCCCAGCACCAGTACGAGGCCGAGCACCAGGAACGGCGCCATCGGCGTGGCGTAGAAGAAGTACATCTGCCGGTCGATGTTCGTGAACCACGGGAGCAGTCCGGCGAAGTAGGCCGTGAGCACGGCGGCGTAGCGCCAGTCGGCGCGGAAAATCCAGCGCCACAGGCCCCAGCCGAGCATCGGCAGCGCGAGCCACCACATCGCGGGCGTGCCGATCAGCATCGTCGCGCCGACGCAGCGCGACTCGCCGCAACCGGTGACGGCGCCGTCGTAGTAGTAGAGCATCGGGCGCAGGCCCATGGGCCACGTCCACGGCTTCGACTCCCACGGGTGCGGGTTGTCCTTGGGGGTCAGCAGCGTCTCGTGGAAGTGCAGGACGTTGAGCGTGTAGTCGCCGAGTGAGCGCAACGCGGGCGGCACCCAGGCGAACAGGCCGGGGTCGATGTCCTTGATCTCGGTGTAGTGCCGGTCGGTGGCCGTCTCGCTGGCGAACCACGCCCAGAACGCGGCCAAGTACATCAGCAGCGGGATCGCGACGATCGCCCACAACGCCGGCGCGACGTCCCGCCGGATCGTCCCCATCCACGGCCGCTCGACACCCGCCGCCCGCCGCGCCGCGACGTCGAAGAACACCGTGAGCAGCCCGAACGCCGCGATGTAGTACAGCGCCGACCACTTCACGCCGAACGTCAGCCCGATCATCAGGCCCGCGGCGAAGCGCCACCAGCGGAACCCGAGCTTGGGCCCCCACACCGACTCGTTGGCCCAGCCCTCACGCACCGCGACCGCCAGCCGCTGCCGCACCTGGTCGCGGTCGCACAGCACACACGCGAACGCCGCCAGCACGAACAGCGCGATGAAGATGTCGAGCATCCCCATGCGCGACTGCAGGTGCAGCACGCCGTCGCTGATCACGAGGACGCCCGCGATGCCGCCGAGCAGCGTCGAGCGCGTGAGCCGCCGCGCGATGCGGATGGTGAGCAGGATGATCAGCGTGCCCGCGAGCGCCGGCATGATGCGCCAGCCCCAGCCGTTGTATCCGAACAGCCACTCGCCGATCGCGATGAAGTCCTTCGCCAGCGGCGGGTGCACGATGAGCTCGTAGCCGGCGTTGTCCTCGTACCCGCCGTTGCGCAGCATCTGAGCCGCCTGGGGCACGTAGTGCTTCTCGTCGAACACCGGCGTGCCGTGATCGGTGGGCACCCCGAGGTTCTGCAGGCGCACGACGCCGCCGATCACCGTGAGGATCAGCGTGACGAGCCAGCCGCGCAAGCGGTCGCTCGGCATGCCACGGCCCAGCAGCGTGGCCACGCGGTCGGTCGGCGGACGCAGCGCGTCGACCGGGTCCGGCCGCACGCTCTCGTCGTCGGGACGGGTCAGCAGCGCGGTCACGGGGCCTGATACTACGACCCTGGGTGTGATGGTCGTGTCGTTAGGCTGGCGGGCATGGGACGTCTCGTGCTCGCCGCCACCCCGCTGGGCGACCCGGGTGACGCTTCGCCGCGCCTGGTCTCCGCCCTGGCCTCGGCGGACGTCATCGCCGCCGAGGACACCCGCCGCCTGCGCTCACTGGCCGCGGCCTTGGGCGTCACCCCTTCCGGGCGCGTGGTGTCCTTCTACGAGGACGTGGAGGTGTCCCGGCTGCCTCGCTTGCTGGAGGCCTTGCACTCCGGCGAGACGGTGCTGCTGGTGACGGACGCCGGCATGCCCTCGGTGTCCGACCCGGGCTTCCGCCTGGTTGCGGCTTGCGTCGAGGCGGATATCCCGGTGACCTGTCTGCCAGGCCCGTCCGCGGTGACGACGGCGTTGGCTTTGTCCGGTTTGCCTTGTGACCGGTTCTGCTTCGAGGGCTTCGCGCCGCGGAAGCCGGGGGAGCGTTCCCGGTGGTTCGCTTCGCTGGCTTCCGAGCCTCGGACGGTGGTGTTCTTCGAGTCGCCGCACCGGGTGGGGTCTCTGCTGGCGGACGCTGCTGCGGCTTTGGGTGCTTCTCGTCGGGCTGCTGTGTGTCGTGAGCTGACCAAGACGTACGAAGAGGTCAAACGGGGCACTCTGGCTGAGCTGGCTTCGTGGGCTGCAGATGGGGTTCGCGGTGAGATCACCGTCGTGCTGGAGGGGGCTGTGGCGCCCGAGGTGTCGGTTTCGGACCTCGTGGGCGAGGTTTCCGCCCGGGTGGCGGCCGGGGAGCGGCTGAAGGCAGTGGCGGCCGAGGTGGCGGAGGGGGCTGGGGTGTCTAAAAAGGACCTTTATGACGCTGTGGTCGCTTCTCGGAAGTGATCGACCTCAGCTTGCCCCGGGCGCAGGCGGGGATCTTCGTTGCTGACTGCGTTGGCGTGCGGGATCTACCAACTCGCCCTGGTTGTGAGCCGTGACGAGTCGGTGCGCTCGTTGCTGAGCATGCCACCCGGTCGCCACGCGAGGCGTGAGTTGGCGGAGTCGCCTTGGGAGGTCTTGAATTGGACCTACGGCGGATGAGTGATGAACACGATCTCCCCGAGTTCTCTGATGTTTCCACCCAGGATTTGGTGGGTCTGTTCGGAGACCTTGAAGAGCTGGTCGTTTCGTTGGCCAGGTTGATGTCCGGAATCGGCAGCGGCGCGGATCCTTCGATACTGGTTCAGTACATGGCTGATCGTTCGATCCGTGCACGTTTGGCGCCGTGACGTGGGAGACGTGTTGGCGCCTTCGATCGGGGAAGCGGCTGTCGAATGTGTCGCCGAGAGCCAGTACCGATACTCAGAACGGAATTGAACGTAGTGGTGCGGCGGTCAGCTGAGTAACGCGGACACCGCAGCCCGCGCCTTCTCTGCGTCGGGTTCTTCGCCGGTGATCACGTCCGTGTAGATGAAGGACTCGCCGAGGCGGACGAGGACGTAGGCGAGGTCCGGCAGCGGCAATGGGGGAGTCAACCGGCCTGCTGAGGTTTCCGTTGTCAGGAGGTCGAGGAGCTGGGCGATGGTTCGCGACTGGACCACGCTCGCCTTGGTGGTCAAAAGTCGCAACGCCCGTTCCGGTTCACGCTGCAAGAAGGCGCGGAAGGCCGGCGACGAGTTGACCGTCGAAACAAACGAACCGATGGCATCCGCCACTCCGGCCCCGCCGCGGCCGGTGAAGGTGACGGCGTTGAACACCAGGGAAGTCTCGGCCCACAAGATCTCCGCCAGCAGGTGGTCGCGGCTGCCGACCCAGCGGTGGAGGGTGGCGCGGGAGACGCCGAGCGCCAGCGCCAGTTCGCGCATGTCCACGCGGCGGCCCGCGGCGAACCACGAGCGCGCCAGGGCAAACGCGGAAGCCGCGTCCGGGCGGGAGGGGAAGGGCGTGTCGATGAGGTGAGACGTTACCACGGAGTGTCGCACCGATGAGACATCTGGCAGAATGTCTCATCACCCGACGACGAAAGAAGAAGCCATGCGTGCTGTGCAGGTGACCGAGTTCGGCGGTCCCGAGGTCCTCACCCCGGTCGAGCTGCCGGAGCCGACGCCCCAAACCGGGCAGGTGCTGATCGACGTGGATCGCGTCGGGGTGAACTACGCGGATACGCATCAGGCGGAGAACTCGTATCTGGCGCCGAGCAAGTTGCCGCTGGTGCCGGGCGGCGAGGTGGTCGGGCGGACGCAGGACGGGAAGCGGGTCGTTGCGCTGCTCAACGGTGGGGGTGGCTACGCGGAGAAGGCCGTCGCCGAGGAGGCGATGGCGTTCGAGGTGCCCGAGGGCGTCGATGATCTCAACGCGCTGTCCATGCTGGTCCAGGGTGCGACCGCGTGGATCCTGCTGCGCAAGAACGCCCACCTGCAGCCCGGTGAGTCCGTGGTCGTCCACGCGGCGGCGGGCGGGGTCGGGTCGATCGCGGTGCAGCTGGCGAAGGTGTGGGGCGCGGGGCGGGTCATCGCGACGGCCAGCAGCGAGGAGAAGCGTGACCTCGCACTGGAGCTCGGCGCCGACGTCGCGGTCGACTCCCGAGCCGAGAACATGACCGAGACGCTCATGCAGGCCAACGGCGGCAAGCGCATCGACATCGTCCTCGACATGGTCGGCGGCACGACCACGGATCAGAGCATCGCGGCGCTGGCCCCGTTCGGCCGTCTCGCGTTCTACGGCATGGCCGGCCGCCAGCAGCCCAAGCCTGTCGAGCTGCGCAACCTGCTCGGCCACAGCACCACCGTCACCGGCATGTGGCTGCCACACGTCTTCCGCCTGCCCGGCAACGTCTTCGGCACCGCCCTGACTGAGCTCTTCACCCTGATTCAGGACGGCAAGCTCCGCGCCATCGCCGGCGGCGAGTACGCCCTCGCCGACGCCCGCGCGGCCCACGAAGCCCTCCGCTCCCGCGGCACGGTCGGTAAGCTCCTGCTGGATCCCCGCAAGTGAGCTAAACCGCAGGTGGAGTGGCCAGGAGAGCTTCCAGAGGCGCAGCCTTGTGAAGACACTCCTGCCACTCCGCCGCGCTGTCCGAGTCGGCCGTGATACCGCCGCCGACGCCGAGGGAGATCTGCCCGGACGGCGAAATCTCGAAGGTGCGGATGGCGACGTTCAGCTCGAGCCCGGCCACCGGAGACAGCATCCCGACTGCGCCCGTGTAGACGCCGCGCGCTGCCGGTTCCAGCAAAGTGATCTCGTCCAGAGCCCGGATCTTCGGCGCCCCCGTGACTGAGCCTGGCGGGAAAGTCGCGGCCAACAAAGCAGAGTCCGAAACACCTGCCGGCAACACGCCCTCCACTGTGGACGCCAGATGCCACACCCCGGGCGCCGGCGACACCGTCAGCAACGACGGCACCACTACGCTCCCGACCGCGCACACCCGCCCCAGGTCGTTGCGCACCAGGTCGGTGATCATCACGTTCTCGGCGACGTCCTTGGCCGACTGCCGCAGCAGCAGGGCGTTGCCGTCGTCAGCCGGGCCCCGACGCGGCAAAGTCCCCTTGATCGGCACGGAAACAACCTGCCGTCCGTGCCGTGCCAGGAACAGCTCGGGCGACAGTGACACCACGGAACCCCAGTCGCCGGCAACAAAAGCTGCCCGCGTAGGCGACAACCGGCGTACGCCCTCCGCGAACAAAGCTGCGGCAGAGCCCGAAAAAGTTCCCGTGAACCGCGTGCAGATGTTCGCCTGAAAAAGCTCCCCGGCCTCAATCGCGGAAACGCACGACTTCACCGCCTGCTCATGCGAAGCAGCCGAAGGGCGCTCCAACGTGGAAGCCGCCCACGACAGCGAAGCAGGCCCGCCCAACGCCTGCTCCACAGTGGACAACAACGGCGCAGGATCATCCGCCAACGACTCGAACCAGCAGTCGCCGGAAAGATCCCACCGCAGCACGTGATCCGCCCACCCCCACGCAGAAGCAGGCACCCCCGTGGAGCGGCCAGAAGGATCCGCCGAGTCGTAAGACAGATACCCGAACCACCCACCCCCGACGCCCCCCGCCGGTGCATCAAGAGAGAACCCCACCGGAAACGGAGAAGAAGACACCCCCACAAACGGCGCCACCACCGCCGCGGACCCGAACCACGACCCGCACAACGCCGCCGGCTCCGGAAACCCCCGCGAAGCAGCAAACGCGGACAACAGCACCACGGCCCGTGAAGGTGTCACGTCCGTCGCCAGCCGCTGTCGGGAGAAGCGCACCCACACATCTTGCCAAGCGCCCCCGGCAAGAAATTCAAAGCAGTACGTCAGACATCGTGAATGGATAGACCACAGCGTCCTGCGCCACCGGTCCCGCCACGCCCGGCAGCGCGGAGAACGCGTGCTGGTGCAACCCCAGTCGCGCGTGGAACCAGCCGGCGCGGCCGGGGATGCCGTTGTGGCGCACGAGCCAGAGCACCACGTCGGGGTCGGCCCAGCGGTCGGGGTGCAGGCGGTGGGCCCAGCAGTCGTGGCCGGCGTACACGAGCACGCGGCGGATCCGGGCCGCGTGGCGCACGTGCTTGATCCACGCCTTCACGAACCGATCGTCGACACTCAAGGCGTCGACCTCCAGAGCGGGCGCCAACGACCCGGGCGCGAAAGCCCCGAGCTTGCTCGCCGTCCGCACGAAGTGGTCGGCCTGGTCGTGCACGGCGCCCGGCCGCGCGAAGTGGCGCGCGCCCGTGTGGAGGCCGGCGTGCTGGGCCGCGGTGAGCATCCGTTCGGCGCCCGGGTCGCGCCAGTTCACGTTCTCGCTGATCGTGACCGACGCGAAGCGGACGTCGGCGGCGCGCACCGCCGCCCAATCGAGCACCTGCTCGCGATGGGTGAGGGTGAGCCCACGCTCGCTCTCCGGTTCGGTCACGCTGCGCCAGCCCCACGTCCGGTGAAGTGAAAGGCCACCCTACGTCGGCAAACGCGACGCCGCACCGAAGAAACCCCGGCGTGTCCAGCCTCCGATCAGGCGTTTTCCCGCTGGAACGTGCGTGTGCCCCACCAGATCGCGAGCACGGCCATCACGAGCACCACCACGCTGCCCGTGAACAACGCGTCCATGGAGTAGTCGCCGCGGAAGCTGTTGCGCTCCACGTCCACCACGTGCCGGAACGGGTTGATCTGCGAAATCGTGTACAGCCACTTCGGCGCCAGCCCGGCCGTGATCGGGATGAGGATCCCGGACAGCAGGAGCAGCGGCATGAGCACGGCGTTGAGCAGCGCGGGGAACGACTCCTCGCTCTTCAACGTGAGCGCCAGCGCGTACGAGCACGAGGCCAGCGTCAACGCCAGCAGGAACACGATCAGCAGGCTCAGCAGCACCCCGCCCACCGGCGCGTCGAGGTCGAACACCAGGTACGCGAGCACGATGATCAGCACCGACTGCACCACCGCCTGCAACGCGTTGGCCAGCACCTTCCCGAGCAGCAGCGCGGCGCGGCTCACCGGCGTGACGCGCAGCCGCTCGACCACGCCGGAGCGGTAGTCGGCCAGCAGCGAGAACCCGACGAACGAGCTGCCGAACAGCGCCAGCTGCGCGATGAGCGCGGGCGTGAGCACCATCCAGCCGTCGACGTCGGACATCCCCTGCGCGTTGAGCGTCTTCACGAGCAACGGCCCGAAGAAGAACAGGTACAACAGCGGCTGCATGATCCCGATCAGCAGCCACGCGGGATTGCGCAGCGCCGCGGTCATGTCGCGGCGGAAGATCAGCCACGTGTCAAGCAACACCGGACACCTCCGGGGAACTCGGCTGCTCGGCGTCGCGCAGGGTCCGGCCGGTCAGCGTGAGGAACACGTCGTCGAGTGTCGGGCGCGTGACCTGCATGGACTCCATCACGATGCCCTTCGCGTCGAGCGCGCGCAGCAGCTCCGGCATGGCCGTGTCGCCGCGCGGCACGCGGAAGCGGATCAACCCGTCCGCCACGTCGAACTCGTGCGCACCCGCCAGCTGCCGGGCGACGTCGGCGGCCTCCGTCGTCACGGCCGGGTCGACGCCGATGACCACGCCGTCGCCGGAAACCCGGGACTTCAGCGAATCGGGCGTGCCCTCGGCGACGATCCGGCCGTCGTCGATCACGATCAGCCGGTCGGCCAAAGCGTCGGCCTCGTCGAGGTAGTGCGTGGTCAGGAAGATCGTCACGCCGTGCTCCGCGCGCAGCCGGCGGATGTGGTCCCACAGGTTCGCGCGGCTCTGCGGGTCGAGCCCGGTCGAGGGCTCGTCGAGGAACACGAGGCCCGGGTTGTGCACGAGCCCGAGCACGATGTCGAGCCGGCGCCGCTGACCCCCGGACAGCGTCTTCGTGAGCCTCTGGTACAGCCCCGCGAGGTCGAGCTGCTCGCTCAGCACCGCGCCGCGCGCGATCGCGTCGGCCTTCGACATGCCGTAGAGCCGGCCCTGCAGCTCGATCTCCTCGGCGACGCGCACCTCCGGCGACGCGCCCCCGCCCTGCGCGACGTAGCCGATGTTGCGCCGGACCCCCAGCGGATCGGCGAGCAGGTCGTGCCCGCCGACGGTCGCCGTCCCGGCCGACGGTTTCAGCAGCGTGGTGAGCATGCGCAGGGTCGTCGTCTTGCCCGCCCCGTTCGGGCCGAGGAACCCCACCAGCTCGCCGGCCTCCACGTCGAGGTCGACCCCCTTCACGGCGTGCACTTCACCGCCGCCTCGGCCCTTGCGGCGAAACCGCCGCTCGAGACCGCGTGCCGTGATCATGAAGAACCCCTCTCCTCCCAGAGATCAACTAGTCAAAGTTGACTAATCGAAGAGCGCACAGTGCCGGAGTCGCGAACGCTAGTCAAATTTGATTACTCCGAGAGCTTGCGGAACAACGGTTGGGCGTCGTCAGCCATCACGTACTCGCCCTTCTCCAGGCGCTCGATCAGGTTCTCCAGCCACGTGTGGCTCGCCCCCGCGATGCCCGCCCGCAGCCGGAACAGCTCCACGACGTGCGCCGGCTGGCCCCAGTCGGCCTGATCGTCGAGCATCAGCCGCGCCCGCCGTTCCTCACCTTCGAGGTGCACGAGCCGCTGCCGCAACAGGCTGATCGCGTGCTGGCGGGGCAGCGCGGGCATGAGCCCGATGCCGGCCGACATCTCCGGATGACCCACCTCGGGATCGGACAACGCCCGGGTCAGCAGCAGCTGGAACTCCTGCTCGCCGTCGTCGGTGAGCCGGTAGGCGACGCGGTCGGGCCCCGAGTCGCCCGGCTCGACGTCCACCTTCTCCAACAGGTTCTCGGCCGTCATCTTCTTCAGCGCGTGGTAGATCGAACCCGGCTGGACGTTCGCCCACTTCTCCGCCGACCACGTGAGCAGCTCCCGGCGCACCTGGTAGCCGTGCGCCCGGCCGAACATGCGCACGACCCCGAGCACGAGCAGACGCGTCGCCGACACCGCTTCTCCCTTCGCGTACCGCCCACAAACGCCTTGGACGGTTTCCGTAGGCTAAACAGGTATGAGCACCTCTGTGTTGACAGCGGTGGCCTGGCCCTACGCCAACGGCCCCCGCCACATCGGCCACGTATCCGGATTCGGCGTCCCGTCCGACGTCTTCTCCCGTTACCAGCGAATGGCCGGCAACCGGGTGCTCATGGTGTCCGGGACCGACGAGCACGGCACTCCGATCACCGTCCAGGCCGACAACGAGGGCCTCACCCCGCAGCAGACCGCCGACAAGTACACCCGTCAGATCGACGAGGACCTGCGCGGTCTCGGCCTGTCCTACGACCTGTTCACGCGCACGTCCACCGGCAACCACGCCGAGGTCACGCAGCAGATCTTCCTCGCGCTCAACCGCAACGGGTATGTGGTCCCGAAGACCACGCGCGGCGCGATCAGCCCGTCGACCGGGCGCACGCTGCCCGACCGCTACGTCGAGGGCACCTGCCCGATCTGCGGTTACGAGTTCGCGCGTGGCGACCAGTGCGACAACTGCGGCAACCAGCTCGACGCCGCCGAGCTGATCAACCCGCACTCGCGCATCAACGGCGAGACGCCGAAGTTCGTCGAGACCGAGCACTACTTCCTCGACCTGCCGGCGTTCACCAAGACGCTCGGCGACTGGCTGTCGACGAAGAACGACTGGCGCCCGAACGTCCTCAACTTCACCAAGAACCTCATCGACGACATGCGGCCGCGCCCGATCACGCGCGACCTCGACTGGGGCGTGAAGATCCCGCTCGACGGCTGGCGCGACCAGTCGATGAAGCGCTTCTACGTGTGGTTCGACGCCGTGATCGGCTACTTCTCCGCCAGCGTCGAGTGGGCGCGGCGCACCGGCAACCCAGACGCGTGGCAGGAGTGGTGGAACAACGCCGACGCCCGCTCCTACTACTTCATGGGCAAGGACAACATCACCTTCCACGCCCAGATCTGGCCGGCGCTGTTGCTCGGCCACAACGGCGAGGGCGACCACGGCGGCCAGGCGGGCAAGTACGGCAAGCTGCACCTGCCGGACGAGATCGTGTCCAGCGAGTTCCTCACCATGAGCGGCTCGAAGTTCTCCACCTCGCGCGGCACGGTCATCTACGTGCACGACTTCCTGCGCGAGTTCGGCCCCGACGCGCTGCGCTACTTCATCTCCGTGGCGGGCCCGGAGACGCAGGACACCGACTTCACGTGGGACGAGTTCGTCCGCCGCACCAACTTCGAGCTGGCCAACGAGTGGGGCAACCTCGTGAACCGCTCGATCTCGATGGCGCACAAGAACGTCGGCGCCATCCCGCGGCCCGACGCGCCCACGGCGGCCGACGAGGAGCTGAAGGCGTTGTCGCGCAAGGCGTTCGACGTCGCCGGCGCCCACCTGGGCCGCTCGCGCTTCAAGGCGGCGGCGTCGGAGGCGATGCGCGTGGTCACGGCCGCCAACCGGTACCTGTCGGACCAGGAGCCGTGGAAGCTCAAGGACGATCCCGCGCGCCGCGACAGCGTGCTGCACACCGCGTTGCAGGTGGTCAGCGACGCGAACACGCTGCTCACGCCGTTCCTGCCGCACTCGGCGCAGAAGGTGCACGAGGCGCTCGGCGGCACCGGCGTGTGGGCCGCGCAGCCGGAGCTGCAGGAGGTCGAGGACCTCGACATCCCGGGCCGGATCAACCCGATCCTCACCGGTGACTACGCGGGCGAGCAGGCCAAGTGGGAGTCGCGGCCGATCGAGGTCGGTCGTCCCCTGCAGAAGCCGACGCCGCTGTTCACCAAGCTCGACCCGAAGCTCGGTGAAGACGGCCCCGACTGGGCGCCGATCGTCAAGTAAGTATGACTAGCTGGCCAAAACCAGCCGACGTTGACAACCACTGCGCGAGATCGCGCCGGCTTGGGGCGATCTCGCACGCGGCGGCGGAGCCGACGCAGTAAATTCACAGCATGGGTGAAGACAAGCGCGAACTGCCGCCGATTCCCGACCGCCTGCCCGCCGCGGTCGTGGACGCCCACACCCACCTCGACGCCTGCGGGGCGGTGACCGCCGCCGACGTGACGGCCATGGTCGACCGCGCCGAACGCGCCGGTGTGGCCCGTGTCGTCACGGTCGCCGACGACCTCGCCTCCGCGCGCTGGGCCGTCGACGCGTCCACGTGGGACGGGCGCGTGTTCGCCGCCGTGGCGATCCATCCCACGCGTACCAAGGAGTTCTCCGACGCGGACAAGTCCGAAGTGGAGCGTCTGGCGTCGGCCGAGCGCGTGGTCGCCGTCGGCGAGACCGGCCTCGACTACTACTGGGACTACTCACCGCACGACGCCCAGCAGGACGCGTTCCGCTGGCACATCGACCTCGCCAAGCGCCTCGGCAAGACGCTGATGATCCACGACCGCGACGCCCACGAGGACGTGCTGCGCATCCTGGACGAAGAGGGCGCACCGGACACCGTCGTCTTCCACTGCTTCTCCGGCGACGAGCACATCGCCCGCCGTTGCCTCGACAAGGGCTACGTGCTCTCGTTCGCCGGCACCGTCACCTTCAAGAACGCCCGCGGGCTCCACGAGGCCGCTCGGCTCGCGCCGGCAGGGCAATACCTCGCCGAGACCGACGCGCCGTTCCTGACCCCCCACCCGTTCCGTGGGCGCCCGAACGAGCCCTACTGCACCGCCTACACCGTCCGGCACCTCGCGGCGCTGAGGGGCGAAGCGGTCCACGAAGTGGCCGAAGCGGTCCGGACCACCGCCGAGCACGTCTACCAATTGCCCAGTGTCACAACGGGTTGAACGGATTGCGACGTTCGGGGAATGCGGTAGCCCACACTGACGAGTGACACAGGTCACGACACTCCGGGGGGTGTTTGCGCAACCCGGCGACCTCCGTTACTGTCCCGTGATCGTGCCGGTCGGAACCGCAGACGCGGATCCGGCTGATACGCCCACAGTCACGTCAGTGCACGTCGGGGAAGCGGCACCGAGGTTGGTACGACTCGGGACCGTGACGATGGCGCTGACTGGGGGTGTCGGACTTGAGAGGCGCGCCGAATGGTGCGTCGCGACGAAGGAACAGGTCGTGGCGACACGTCCTGTCCTGGGAAAGGGAACGACCCAGTGACTGGTAGCAGGCAGGGTGCCTCGCGCCATAGCACCGAGAACCGTGGTGCTGCGCAGACCCTATTCTCTTCCGCTGGTTCGGTGGCCGTGCTCGAGCGAGAGCTCGACGACACCGCCTATGGAGAGCTTGAATTCTCCGACGAGCTGTATGTGACCCAACAGGATGTGCTCGCGGCCCTCGGGCCCGACGCCGACGCGATGATGGCCGAGATCGACGTCGACGTCGACGAGCTGATCCGCCTGATCAACGCCGAGACGACGATGCTCCCGCCGCTCGCCCTCCCGGACGAGCTCGCCGAGGACCGCACCGCTTCTCCGGAGGCCAAGAAGGCCGCCGTCGAGGACGGCCTGCGTGAGGCCACCCGCGTCTGGAAGCGCCGCTTCCTCAAGGGTGCCGTGCTGTCGGTCCTGATCGCCGTCGGCGGCGGCGGTGCCGCGGCGCTGGCGATGAACAAGAGCGTGACCGTCGACGTCGATGGTCACGAGGTCACCGTCCACAGCTACGGCGACACCGTCGGCGAGGTTCTGGAAGACGCCGGCCTTTCCGTCGGCGCCCACGACTCGCTTTCGCCCTCGCCGCAGGCCGAGGTCGGCGACGGCGGCGTCATCAAGCTCGAGCGCGGCCGTCAGCTGAACCTCGTCGTCGACGGTGTGTCCCGCCCGTCCTGGGTGCGCGCGACCACGCTCGGCGAGGCCATGACCCAGCTCGGCATGGCCGACATGATGGGCAAGGGCGCCTGGACCTCGATGCCGGGCACCGGCGAGCTGCCGCTCGAGGGCTCGACCGTGCAGGTCAAGACCCTCAAGCACATCACGCTCTTCGACGGCACCAACGCGCCGCGCCAGGTCGCCACCAACGCGGTGACCACCAAGGAGTTCCTCTCCGACTTCAAGATGAGCCTCGGCCCGGACGACGCGGTCGAGGGTGGTCTGGACGTCTCCCTCAAGGACGGCGCCGAAGTCCACGTCAGCCGCATGGGCGTCTCGATGGTCAACCAGCAGGAGACCATCGACCCCGACGTGCAGAAGGTCGACGACCCGACGCTCGAACAGGGCAAGACCACCGTTCAGGACCCGGGCACCGCGGGCCAGAAGATGGTGACCTACAAGGTCACCAAGAAGAACGGCGAAGAGATCTCCCGCGAGCAGGTCTCGGTGAAGGTCCTCCTCGAGGCCAAGCCGAAGATCCTCAAGGTGGGCACGAAAAAGCCTGCCGACCCGGCGATCGGCGACGGTTCCGCGTGGGACCGCATCGCGGCGTGCGAGGCCGGCGGCAACTGGGCCATCAACACCGGCAACGGCTACTACGGTGGCCTCCAGTTCGACAAGCAGACCTGGGACGCCTACGGCGGCGACCAGTACGCGTCGTACCCGAACCAGGCTTCGCGCGCCCAGCAGATCTCGATCGCCGAGAAGGTCCGCGACGCCCGCGGTGGCTACAGCGCCTGGCCGGTCTGCGGCAAGCGGGCCTGAGTTCCGCGGTTCCCGAGGCTCGGTAGGCTTCCCCGGTGGTTGAACTGCTGGGGCCTGCCGAGATCCGCGGGCTGGCGGACGAGCTCGACGTCCGGCCGACGAAGAAGCTCGGCCAGAACTTCGTGCACGACCCCAACACGGTTCGCCGCATCGTCGAGCTGGCCGGAGTTCAGCCGGGCGACGTCGTCCTCGAGGTCGGCCCCGGACTGGGGTCGCTGACGCTGGGCCTGCTCGACGCCGGGGCCCACGTGGTGGCCGTCGAGATCGATCCGAAGCTGGCGGCGCGGCTTCCGCGCACTGCCGCCGAACGCGCTTCTTCCGTCGCGGATCAGCTGACTGTGGTCGGCGCCGACGCGTTGCGGATCAGCGCGGCCGATCTGCCGGCCGAACCCGTGTCACTGGTGGCGAACCTCCCGTACAACGTCGCGGTCCCCGTCGTGCTGCACCTGCTGGCCGAGCTTCCCTCGCTGCAGCGCGGGATGGTGATGGTCCAGACGGAGGTCGCCGACCGCATGGCCGCCGGTCCCGGCAGCCGCATCTACGGCGTGCCCAGCGTGAAGCTCGCTTGGTACGGGCCGGCGCGCAAGGTCGGCGCCGTGCCGCGGTCGGTGTTCTGGCCGGTGCCGAACGTCGACTCGTCGCTCGTGGCTTTCGAACGCGGCACTCCGGTGGAGGGCGTCGAGCGGCAACGCCTGTTCGAGGTCGTGGACGCCGCGTTCTCCCAACGCCGCAAGACGCTGCGCGCGGCCCTCGCGGGCTGGGCCGGTTCGGCCGATCGCGCCGGCGAGCTCCTCGTGGCGGCCGGAATCGACCCGAAGACGCGCGGCGAGCAGCTCGACGTGCACGACTTCGTCCGGCTCGCGGCTCAAGCCTGAAAGAGCCGACCCAGGTGGTAGTCCAGCGTCGCGAGGACTTCGGGCTGGGTGAAACGGCTGTGCAGGACGTCGAGACCCAGGCCGGTGAAGCCCGCGACCAGCAGGTTGGCCTCGTGCCGCGGCTGGACGCCGGGTGGGAGCACCGCGCGACGCAACAGGCTGGTGAGCAGGTCTTCGATCGGCGTCTCGGCGTGCAGGAACACCTTCGCCAGCGCCGGGTCGCTGTGGGTGCGGCTGAAGTAGGCGCGGTTGACGCGTAGCGACAGTTCGCGCTCGGCGTCCAGCGGGAGCAGCTCCGTGAGAAGAGTCCGGACCACGCCACGCACGCTCTGGTCGACCTGCGCCGCGATGCGGACCTGCGTGCGCTGCTCGCCGCGTTCATGGAGGTAACGCAGCGACAGCACGAGCAGGTTGTGCTTCGTTTCGAAGTAGTACTGCACCAGCCGCAGCGACACGCCTGCCTCGGCGGCCACCTCGCGCATGCTCACGGAGTCGAGCCCGCGTTCGGCCGCGATGCGCCACACTGCCGTGGCGATCTCGCGCCGGCGCTGTTCGTGGTCGACTCGGTGCGCCACGGTCCTCCTCCGCTGTTGTGGTACGATTGTATCCGATACGCGCGTATCACAGCCGGGTGTGACGGACGTCCGGATTCGGCTCGCGGACGGGAGTGGGGTGTCCGGCCGGGAAGACGGAGTGTCTCGCCGTGGCGAACTACCTCGCCGAACCGTCATTTACCCACGCGCGAGCTGCTCCGCGTCGCCCGTGCCGGAATCGGGTCTCCACCAGGGATCGGCAGCGTCCACAGTGGAATAGGTCGCCGGATTCGCCGCGGGGAAGAAATTCGGTGCCGGAGCTTTCGGGGTCCAGGATGTGGCTGCGGGTGTCCCGGTATCCGGGCACCACCACTCGTGTGATCTGCACCAACGCGCTTGCGTTCACCCAATGGGATCGGCTTTACTCAGAATGTCCATCCCGAGCGACTGAGAGACCTGGCTCGCCGAAGTCGCAGCAACCACCCCCCATGGGGCAGGTGCTACAGCCAGGACCGATGGAGGCTGTTTCCGATGCAGAGGGTAGCCCGCCCGCTCCTGTTGACCCGGCGGCGCGTCGTCGATGAAGGTCGCCGCACGGTATGTGCGTGTCGACGCTCCACAGTCATCGCCTGATCTTTTCTACCGCAATTCTGCGCACCGTCCGAAAAGGACGGTAATTCGGTGACGCCCGGCGCGCCCGGAAACGGTGCTGCGCCTCATGCCTGGAGCTCCCTTCGTGATCACTGTCGAAAACGTGTCCAAGTCCTTTCCCCTCAACGGAAATCCGGTCGCCGCGCTGCGTGATGTGAGCGTCGACGTGCAGGCCGGTTCCCTCTTCGGCGTGGTGGGGCCAGCCGGCTCCGGCAAGTCCACACTCGCCCGCTGCATCGCGCTGCAGGAGCGCCCGGACCGCGGTGTCGTGCGGCTCGACGGCCTCAACACCGGTGCGCTCGACGGCCGCCGGCTGCGTGAAGTCCGCCGCCAGCTGGGTGTCGTCGGCACCAAGCCGGAGCTGCTCGCCGAGCGCACCGTCGCCGGCAACATCGCCACCCCGCTGGAGCAGCTCGGCATCGAGGGGCCGCAGCGCAAGACCCGCGTCGGCAACCTGCTCGACCTCGTGGGCCTCACCGCCCGTGCCGCACAGAAGCCGGCCGACCTCACGCCCGGCCAGCTGCGCCGTGTCGCCGTGGCCAAGGCGCTCGCCGCCGGCCCGGCCGTGCTGCTCGCCGACGACCCCACCGCCGGCATCGCACCCGAAGAGGCCGGCGCCGTGCTGGCCGTCCTCGACCGGGCGCGCGCCGAGCTGGGCACCACCGTGCTGCTGACCACTCCGGACGCCGGTGTCGTCCGCCGCGTCTGCGACGACGTCGCGGTGCTCGAAGACGGCGCGGTCGTCGAACGCGGTCACGTGCTCGACCTCATCGCCTCGCCGGGCAGCTGGACCGCGCAGGCGGTGCTGCCGGCGATCGAGACCGCTCGCGCGCAAGCCGCGAAGTACGACCGGTCCGCCGACGTCGTGCTGATCGGCTTCGCGTCCGTCGGCGCCCTGCTGCCCGAGGCGGCCGGCCGTTTCGACGTGGAGGTCGCCACCATCGGCGGCGGACTCACGCGCATCGGCGACACCCCGATCGCCCGTTTCCGCATCGGTGTCCGTGGCGAGCGGGCCGACGCGGCGCTGGCGTGGATCGCCGACCGCGGCGCCCACGTGACGCCGGTCGTGCGGGCCGCGCACAGCGTCGCCGCCTGACCCCAGCCGAACCCGTCGGTGCCGTGAAGGGCCCGCTGAAGGACTCCGATTCCTTCAGCGGGCCCTTCACGGCTCGGTGCGCGGGTCTCGGGGTCCAAGGTTGGCGACGAGGTGTCCGAGAGGTTGGGACAGGCGTCCCGAAAACGGCTGTTTTCTCCTGGTGGGGAGCCCAGGCGCCCGGCCACGTAGGCTTGACGGGTGCTCGCCGTAGTTCCACCACCAGTCACCGTCCGGGTCCCGGCCAAGGTCAACCTGCACCTGGCCATCGGTGACCTGCGCGAGGACGGCTACCACGACTTGGTCACCGTCTTCCAGGCGTTGTCGCTCACGGACGAGGTGACCGTCGCGGCCACCGACGACCCGGGGCTCGAAGTCTTCGGCGAGGGGGAGGGGTCGGTGCCCACCGACGCCACCAACCTCGCCTGGCGCGCGGCCCAGGAGCTTTCCACCTACACCGGCCGCGCCGAGGGCGACGACCCGAAGTTGCGGATCGTGCTGCGCAAGGGCATCCCCGTCGCCGGCGGCATGGCGGGCGGGAGCGCCGACGCGGCGGCGACGCTCGTCGGCCTGGCCTCGCTGTGGAAGCTCGACGTGACGCGCGACGAGCTGGCCGCCATCGCGGGCAAGCTCGGCAGCGACGTGCCCTTCGCGCTCTACGGCGGCACCGCGCTCGGCACCGGCCGCGGTGAGCAGCTCGTGCCCGTGCTGTCGCGCCACACGTTCCACTGGGTGCTCGCGTTCGACACCGAAGGCCTGTCGACGCCGAAGGTGTTCGGCGAGCTCGACCGCCTGCGCGCCGAAGGCAACCCGCCGCGCATCGGCTCGCACACCCCGGTCGTCGAGGCCCTCGCGTCGGGCGACCCCCGTCAGCTCGCGCTGCTGCTGGGCAACGACCTGCAGGCGGCCGCCGTGTCCCTGCGTCCTGGCTTGCGTCGCACGCTGCGCGCGGGCGTGAACGCGGGTGCTTTGGCCGGCTGCGTGTCCGGCTCGGGGCCCACGTGCGCGTTCCTCTGCGCCGACGCGCAGGCCGCCGTCGAGGTGGCGGCCGAGCTGTCCGGCGCCGGCGTGTGCCGAACGGTGCGCGTCGCCCACGGCCCGGTGCCCGGCGCTCGGCTGGTCGGCGGCGACGACGCACCCCGTGGCGCGCCACCGCGCGTGCACGCCTGAACATCTAGTCCACTGTGGAAAGGATCGGCTGAATCGGATGGCCAACCTGGTCAACCTGGAGTCGGTGAGCAAGTCGTACGGGGTGAAACCGCTGCTGGACAGCGTTTCGCTCGGCGTCGCCGCCGGACAGCGCATCGGCGTGGTCGGTCTCAACGGAGGCGGCAAGACGACGTTGCTGGAGGTGCTCGCGGGTCTGAGCGAGCCGGATTCCGGCCGGGTGAGCCATGTTCGTGACCTGCGCATGGCCGTCGTCACCCAGCGCACCGAGCTGCCTTCGGGTAGCACGGTCGGCGACGTCGTGCTCGAACGCTATGGCGCGGAACACGAATGGGCCGCCGACGCGCGCGTCCGGTCCATTGTAGACGGACTCGGCATCACGGCGATCGGCCTCGACACCCCGACCGCGAACCTCTCCGGTGGCGAACGCCGTCGCGTCGCGCTGGCCGCGGCGCTGACCGGCGAGCTCGACCTCGTGGTGCTCGACGAGCCCACCAACCACCTGGACGTCGAAGGTGTCCGCTGGCTGGCCGACCACCTGCTGGCGCGCCGGATCGCCGTGGTGGTCGTGACCCACGACCGGTGGTTCCTCGACACCATCGCGAGCCTCACCTGGGAGGTCACCGGAGGGCGCGTCGAGCAGTACGAAGGTGGTTACGCCGACTGGATCTTCGCGCGCGCCGAGCGCGCGCGACTGGCCGCGACGGCCGAGGAGAAGCGGCAGAACCTCGCGCGCAAGGAGCTGGCGTGGCTGCGCCGCGGCCCGCAGGCGCGCTCGTCGAAGCCGCGCTACCGCGTGGAAGCCGCCGAGGCACTGATCGCCGACGTGCCGCCGCTGCGCGACTCCGTGGAGCTGATGGCGTTCGCCAAGCGCCGCCTCGGCAAGACGGTGCTGGAGCTGGAAGACGTGTCGTTCAGTGTCGGCGACCGGACGCTGCTCGACCACGTGACGTGGCGGATCGGGCCGGGCGACCGCGTGGGTCTCGTCGGCGTGAACGGATCCGGAAAGACGTCGCTGCTCAAGCTGCTGGGCGGCGACGTCGCTCCCGAGACGGGGCGGCGGGTCGAGGGCAAGACGGTCGCGCTCGCGCACCTGCGCCAGGAGCTCGACGACCTGCCGGCCGACCTGCGCGTGCTGCAGGCGATCGAGCAGGTGGCCGGGCGCGTGGTGTTCGGCAAGCAGGAGATGACGGCGTCGCAGCTGGGCGAGAAGCTCGGCTTCCCGGCCGAGCGGCAGTGGACGCCCGTCGGTGACCTGTCGGGTGGCGAGCGGCGCCGGCTGCAGCTGTGCCGGCTGCTGATGGCCGAGCCCAACGTGCTGCTGCTCGACGAGCCCACCAACGACCTGGACATCGACACCCTGCAGCAGCTCGAAGACCTGCTCGACGGCTGGCCCGGCACGATGGTCGTGGTCTCGCACGACCGCTACCTCGTCGAGCGCGTCTGCGACACGACCGTGGCTCTGTTCGGCGACGGCCACGTGACGAACCTGCCCGGTGGCATCGAGGAGTACCTCAACCGCCGCACGAAGCTGCGGGAGGCGGCGCCGCGGCGCCGTGACATGGCGCCGGGGCGCGGGGCGTCGGCGGCTCCGGAGAAGGCCGAGGCCAAGCGCAGCAACGCGGAGATCCGGGCCGCGCAGAAGGAGCTCGGCCGGCTGGAGCGCAAGCTCGACCAGCTGGCCGCGCGCGAGGAGAAGCTGCACGCGGCACTGCTCGAGGCGGCCACGGACCCGGACAAGCTCATCGCGTTGAACACGGAGCTGAAGGGCGTGCACGCGGAGAAGGAAGACGTCGAGGCGAAGTGGCTGGAGACGTCCGAAGCGCTCGAATGACGGCTCGATCGACGCTGTTCACGCCGCCGCAGGCGAGCGTTGACAACCAGACAGTAATCTGTCGCGCATGAGTCGGTTCGTGGACACGCTCGTCGAGACGGCGACGGGGCGGGGTCAGCAGCGCGGCATGGTCACGGGCGAGCCCAAGGAGCCGGTTCGCCGGACGTGGGCCGAGGTCCACGACCAGGCCAAGAAGATCGCCGGTGGGTTGGTCGCGGGCGGGTTGAAGCCCGGGAGCGCGGTGGCCGTGCTGGCCGCGGCGCCGGTGCTCATCGCGCCCACCGTGCAGGCCGTGTGGCTGGCCGGCGGCAGCGTGACGATGCTGCACCAGCCGACGGCGCGCACGGACCTCGCCGAGTGGGCCGAGGACACGGTCAAGGTGCTGGGGATGATCGGCGCCGGGCTGGTGGTGCTGGGCGAGCCGTTCGACCAGCTCGCGCCCGTGCTGGCGGAGAAGGGCATCGAGCACCGCCTGATCACCGAGCTGGCCGAGGGCGAGCCGCTGGCCGAGGTCGTGCCCACCGACGAGAGCGACACCGCGTTGCTCCAGCTCACCAGCGGTTCGACGGCTGAACCCAAGGCCGTGCGCATCACCTACGGCAACCTCTACACCAACGTCAAGGCCATGGTCGAACGCGCGGAGTTCGACTTCGACGTCGACGTGATGGTGTCGTGGCTCCCGACGTTCCACGACATGGGCATGGTCGGCTTCCTGACCGTGCCGATGACCTTCGGCGTGGAACTGGTGAAGATCACGCCCGTCGAGTTCCTGTCCGGCCCGCTGATCTGGCCCGAGCTGATCTCCAAGTACAACGGCACCACCACGGCCGCGCCGAACTTCGCGTACGCCATCGTGGGCCGCCGCATGGCCCGCGTCGAGGACGACAACGCCTACGACCTGTCCAAGCTCCGCATCGCGCTCAACGGGGCCGAGCCGATCGACGAGACGGCCGTCCAGACCTTCGTCGACGCGGGCGCCCGCTTCAAGATGCCGGCCGAGTGTGTGTTCCCGGCGTACGGCATGGCCGAGGCGACTCTGGCGGTGTCTTTCGCGCCGCTGTTCACAGGTCTCACCCTGGACGTCGTCGAGGCCGACGCCCTGGAGGCGGACGATCGCGCCGTCCCGGTCCCTGAGGGCGACTCTCGGCGGGGCACGGACGCGGTGCGCTCCTTCGCCGTGCTGGGCCGTCCGCTGGACGGCCTGGAGGCGAGCATCGTCTCCGCGGACGGTTCGCTGCTGGGCGACCGCGAAGTCGGCGAAATCCGCCTCCGCGGCCCGGCCGTCACTCCGGGCTACCTCACCGTCGACGGGCCCCTCGACACCCAGGACGCCGACGGCTGGATGAAGACGGGCGACCTCGGCTACCTCATCGACGGCCAGATCGTCATCTGCGGTCGCCGCAAGGACGTCATCATCATGGGCGGCCGGAACCTGTACCCCACCGACATCGAACGCGCGGCCACGTCGGTCGAGGGCGTGCGGGCCGGTAACGCCGTCGCCGTCCGCCTCGACGCGGGCAGCCGCCGCGAACGCTTCGCCGTCGTTGTGGAATCCAAGCTCGCCGGCGACGCGGAGGCCGAACGCGCGTTGTCGAAGCAGGTCGCCGCCCGCGTCCGCGACGCGGTGGACATACGCCCGTTCGCCGTGGTGGTCCTCCCGGCCGGCAGCCTCCCCAAGACGCCCTCGGGCAAGGTCAAGCGCGCGGCGACTGCGGTGCAGTACGCGGACAAGATCGCGCACAACGCGGACCACTGACCTCGGCTTCGAACAGCCGCACGCAGACACGGAACCGGCCCCCTCACCACAGTGAGCGGGCCGGTTCCGTGTTCTCGGGGCTTGGGAAGTCCGGAGGGCGGGGTTGTTTCAGGAAGAAGGACAAACGCAGGCCAGGAAAACGCCGCGGGGGAACGACGCGGTCAAGGCCGGAAAGACCTACCGGTCCTGGAAGGACTTGGCGTTCTCCGTCACCTCCGGACGCGGGGCCCGGGAGGCGGTCGCCTCGTGTTCGTCGCGCGCGCCGGGCACGGCGGGAGCGCGCCGGCCGGACAGGTCGGCCAGCTGTTCCTCCACGGTGTCCAGGAAGTGGTCGACCTCGCGTTCGTCGTAGCCGCGCTTGCCGATCAGCGGCTTGTTGAACATGACGTGGTGGACTTCGGCCGCGGTCAGGTCGTCCTCTTCGGCGATCGTTTTCGCGATGCGCCGCACGAACTCGTCGACCTCCTGTTTGGCATAGCCACGGCGGCCGATCGGGGCGTTACCGAAGGTGACCTCGGTGAGGTCCTCGGCGGTGAACGACATGAAGCATTCTCCGATTCAGGGTCGGTGTGCGGACTCCCGCATTCCGTCCTAACCGGTCACCGAGGCACCGGGAACCCCGAGCGCGTCGGGACGACTCGATCAGGGCCCCATAAGCCGCCCATCGAGTGAGGAAAAACTACGCAGCGCCACTCTTGATCACTAACAGAGAGCAACCGGCTGATCAGCCTGCGTGGAACTCGTTCTGGGCCGCGGTGAGCCCCTTGGCCACGAGCGCCTCGGCGGCGTCGGCGGCCACGGAGACCTCGAACGGGAGCTCCTTGCGCTCGACCGTCGAGAAGTCCTTCAGCACGAAATCGGCGGGATCCTGGCGGCCCGGGGGACGGCCGATGCCGAAGCGCACGCGGTAGTACTCACGCGTGCCGAGCGACTTGGTGATGGAACGAAGGCCGTTGTGCCCGTTGTCGCCGCCGCCGAGCTTGAGCTTCAGTGCGCCGAACGGCACGTCGAGCTCGTCGTGTACCACGACGACGCCCGAGGGCTCGACCTTGAAGAACCGGGCGGCACCGACCACGGGCCCGCCGGAGAGATTCATGAACGAACGCGGCTTCACCAGCACCACGCGACGGCCCGAAAGCCGTCCTTCCAGCACCTCGGCGCCGCTCTTGTGCGCCTTGAACTTGCCCCCGATACGGGTGGCCAGTTCGTCGAGCACCATGAAGCCGACGTTGTGGCGGTTGCCGGCGTACTGGGGCCCGGGATTACCGAGGCCGGCGAGCACGATCAGCTCGCCGGCCCCAGGCAGGTCTTCACTCACGGAAGTGAGTTTATTCGGCGTCCCCGGCGGGAGCCTCGGCGCCTTCGGCGGCGGCCTCTTCGTCGCCGGTCTCTTCACGCTGCGGCTCGTTCACGGCCACGACCAGCGCTTCGCCGTCGGTCACCAGGTTCGCGCCCTGCGGCAGCGTGAGCTGCGCGGCGGTGATCTGGGTGCCGATCTCGAGACCCTCGACCGAGACCTCGATCTGGTCCGGGATGTGCAGCGCCTCGACCTCGATCTGCACGGCGTCGAGGTCCTGGTTCACCAGGCCACCCGGGCCAGCGGTGCCGGTGACGACCACCGGCACGTCGACGGTGACCTTCTCGCCGCGGCGAACCACGAGCAGGTCGACGTGCTCGATGTAGTTCTTCAGCGGGTGCACGACGATGGTCTTGGTCAGCGCCAGCTCGCTGGAGCCCTCGAGGTCCAGGGTGAGCACGGCGTTGCTGCCGTTCTCACGGACGACGCGGGCGAACTCGAGGGCCGGCAGCGCGAAGTGCCGCGGGTCCGAGCCGTGCCCGTAGAGGACCGCGGGGATCTTGCCGGCGCGACGGGTGCGCCGCGCGGCGCCCTTGCCGAACTCGGTGCGCGGCTCGACGGAAAGACGTACCTCGGACACGGTGTAGCACTCCTTCAAATCACAATTCGGTGCAGCAGGTGGCGGCGGGGATCGTCGATCTCTGCTCGGGGCGGTGTTCACAAATCAGCGTTCACAATCGGCTGCATACGGCGGCGAGTTTCCAAGCGTGCACATTCCACGGGGCTTCTCGAGCCGCCGCGTCGATCACGCTGGGCACCACAGGGTGCACCCGCCTCGCCGAGACAACTCGAGAAGTGTAAACCCTCGTTCGACAAGGAGGTTGCGGTGGGTGGCCCCGCACGACTAAACCTTGGGTCGGCCGGCGGGTGGCGACTCGATTCCGGTGGTGCAGGTTCGTGCCGCGGGCATGGGATGATCCCCGCGGAAAAAAGGGGCGAGAATGCGGGCTCGATGGATCGCCGCGGCGGTCGTACTACTGGGTGGGGTGCTGGCGGGTTGTCAGGTCGCGGTGACGGGTTCGGCGGGGGTTTCCGCCGCTGACCAGCAGATAGCCGACCGGCTGGCGCAGCAGCGAGATGCCGTGGACGCCGCGTTGGACGCGCTGGGCAAGGCGCCCGCGCTGGAGCTCGACACCACGGTGAAGGACGCGTCGGGCAAGCCGATCGGTCTCGGTTTCCGCATCACGCGCAACGGTGACGGGTTCGGCGCGCTGCCGTTCGAAGGTCACGTGGTGCAGGTCACCGAGCTCGGGGACGATCTCTACCTCTCCGCCGACGCCGACTACTGGAAGTCGCACGGCCTCGAGGAAAACAGCACGCAGTTCGGTGCGGGTTGGGTGCACACCGTCGGCACGGAGCTGCCGATGGACCCCGGCGCGCGGTTCGCCCCGGACCAGCTCGTGACCGGGCTGGTCAAATCGTTGTCGAGTCTCAACCAGACGGCCGACCCGGTGAAACGCAAGCTCGAGGACGGCACGGAGGTCTACCAGCTCGGCGGCGGCCTCGGCGCGCTGCAGGTGACCACCGCGCAGCCCTTTCGCGTGGTCTCGTTCGCGCCGGCGCTGCTCGACCCGCTGGGCGGCCCGAAGCTCGGCACCGGGTTCCAGGTGAAGCCGCTGACCGGCGACGCGCTCAAGAAGTTCCACACCGACTTCGACAACACGGTCGGCGGGCTCGGACAGCCGTTCGACGGGCTCGCGCAGTCGAGCGTGGTGGTCACCAACGACCGCCTCGACTGTAAGGACTTCGTCGGCTCGTGCACCGCCACCGTCGACGTGACCAACAGCGTCGTCGGCAACAGCTCGGGTTCGAAGCCCGTGGTGCACGTGACGCTCACGATCGACATCAGCGCCGATTCGCTCGGCTCGAAGACCTGCACCACGCAGGGTGACGCGGCGGCCGACGCGACCATCACGATGTCGTGCTCGGTCAAGTTCTCGCTGCCCAACCGCACCGCCAGCTACCAGGTGCTCGCGAAGCCGACGGCTGTCGGCGAGGTGCACGTGCCCTTCGACGCGAACGCCGTGAAGGCCGAGCTCGCGAAGTCGTTCGCCCAGCTCGGCGCCTGACCTGCACGCCTACCGCGGGGTGCGTTGGTTTCGTTGAAGTAGTGGATCTTCCGTTCGTACCCTCGACGTCGTCGAGGTGTCCTCAGGAGGAGCGGAAGATGAGCAAGCTGGTGGTGTTCGGCGCGACGGGGTACGCCGGTGGCCGGATCACGGACGAGGCGCTGCGGCGCGGGCACGAGGTCGTCGGGGTGGCGCGCAAGGCCGAGGGCCTGCCCGCCGACGTCGAGGCCCGCGCGGGCTCGATGCACGACGCCGGGTTCGTCGCCGACGTGACGAAGGGGGCCGACGTGATCGTGATCGCGACCCCGGGCCGGGTGAACGACGAGGGGCAGAAGCTGCTCGATGCGTTGCCGACGCTCGCCGACGCGGCCCGCGCGGCCGGTGCGCGGTTGTCGTTCGTGGGCGGTGCGGCCTCGCTGCTCGTGGCCGAGGGTGGCCCGCGGCTGCTGGACACGCCGGACTTCCCGGACGCGTACAAGTCCGAGGCGAGCAGCCACGCCGAGGTCCTGGCCGCCCTGCGTGAGCTGCCCGGCGACGTCGAGTGGTTCTACGTGAGCCCGGCCGCGGAGTTCGGCGCGTGGAACGCCGGCGAGCGCACCGGGTCGTTCCGGGTGGGTGGCGACGTGCTGCTGTCCGACGAGGAGGGCCGTTCGCAGATCGGCGGTGACGATTTCGCGATCGCGTTCGTGGACGAGATCGACGAGCCGCGCCACAGCCGGGCGCGCTTCACCGTCGCGTACTGACGGCGGACGGGGCCCCTCGAGACCGAGGGGCCCCGGCTCGGGTCAGCCCGGGGAGCCGACGGTGCAGAAGAACTTCGTGGCGTGGGCGGGGTCGAGGGCGTTGGTGACGAGGTTCCAGACGTTGAGGTCATAGGCCTCGCCGATGTGGCCCACCGGGTCGAACGGACACGTGTCCTGCACGTATTCGTTCACCACACCCGACTCGCGCACGAACGACGTGTCGGTGGGGGTCACGAGCTCGTCGTAGCGCGAGGTGATCACGGTGTACTTCACGCCGGGCTGCGCGATGGGGCCGGTGGTCAGCTTCGTCACGGCGGCGCCGTCGGTGATCAGGTCATCGCAGGCGGGGCAGCCGAGCGTCTGCAGGGCCTTGCCGACGGCGTCGCGCTCGCCCTGCCCGAGCAGGTACGCGAGCTTGGTGAGGCC
Organism: Amycolatopsis sp. NPDC051373; assembly: GCF_040689465.1. NCBI lineage: Bacteria > Bacillati > Actinomycetota > Actinomycetes > Pseudonocardiales > Pseudonocardiaceae > Amycolatopsis > Amycolatopsis sp. NPDC051373. The sequence continues at coordinate 57,527 of NZ_JBFBAE010000034.1, forward strand.
CGCGAACGTGGTCCCGTGCGTGGGCGGCGCGATGGACACGACCGAGCCGATCTTGTCCGCGATGCCCTGGGTCTTCGTGACGTAGAGGGACTGGAAGCCGCCCTCGGAGTGGCCCACGATGTCCACTTGCGACGCCCCGGTCTCGGCGAGCACCTGGCCGATGAACTGCTTGATCTCGCCCGCCGAGTCGGCGATCGGGCGCAGGCCGCCGACCACGGGAAAGCCCGGGTAGACGCCGTAGGTCTGGCTGAAGGTGCAGTAGCCCTTGGCCGCGACGGCCGACTGCAGGAAGTTGAGGTCCTCGTAGTAGGTGGCGCCCAGGCCGTGGAGGAAGACCACGGGCCGGGGGTGCGCCGCGCTCGGGCGGCACGACGGGTCGTTGTTGCCGCCGGCCGCCTGCACTGTCGCCTGCGCCGGCCCCGCGGCGAACGCGGCTGCCACGAGCGCCACGGCGGCCAGCACGGCCGCTTTGGTCCGCAGTTTCCTCATGGAGAAGGGTCCTTCCTCACGGTCACCGGCGGCGTTGCCGGTGGTTCAGGGGGTGGAGTAGAGCGCGTCGTGGCGCCGGGCGACGACGTCCCTGCGGATCTTGAGGGCCGGGGTCAGCTCACCGGACTCGACGGAGAACTGCTCGGGTACGAGGGCGAAATCCCGGATTCGCTCGCGCGGAGAATAGCGTGCGTCACCGATTCCACGTCACGGGCGATGACCGAGCGCAGTCGCTCGTCGGTGTGCCGGCCGGGGGCGTCGGTGTTGATCCCTTCCGCGGCCGGCGCCGGCAGCTCGTCCGGATCGACGCTCAGCAGCGCCACCGGGTACGGCCGGCGGTCGCAGAGCAGTACCGCCGGTGATCCAGCGCGTGCGGCGCAGGTCGTTCTCGATGGCGGCGGGGGCGAGGTTCTTGCCGGCCGAGGTGAAGACCAGGTCTTTCTTGCGGTCGGCGAGGGTGAGGAAGCCGTCGAGCTCGCCGAGGTCGCCCGTGGGCAGCCAACCGTCCACAATGGTCTCTCCGGTGGCCTCGCGATTGTTGTCGTAGCCGTTGAAGACGCCTTCCGAGCGCGCGAGCACCTTCGAGCGGGAGGTAGGCGAACACGACGTCGCCCGGGCCGGTGGCTGTATGTCGGGGATTTCGGTGGCGAGGACGGGGATCGTGGTGATCCGCCCGGGCTGGTCCGCGAACGCCGCGACGGCGGCGGAGTCTTCGGGGATCCACCTGATCTGCCTCGGTGTGCTCGTGGGGTGGATCGGCACGCAGATCGCGCCGATGCGGGCGATCGCGAGGTCGCAGATCGTCCACTCCGGACTCGTGGCGGCGAGCAGTGCGACTTTGTCGCACCTCTTTGTGTGGTGTCGCAGGCGGGTCGCCACGCGGTCGACGTCTTCGTGGGGCTGGGTGAACGTGCGCTCGTGCCAGGTGCCGTTGTCGAGGTACCGCTGCACGCTTGACATCGAATACCTCCCGGTATTGGATACCTGAAGGTATTGAGTTGGCTTCGTGAAAGTCAAGCCCTTGATCAGGAGGATTCACTCCGATGCCCGCACCGGGCCGCACGCGGCCGACGCGCGCTGAAACGCGCCGGCGCGTCCTCGACGCGGCGTTCCGAGTCTTCGGCGACCAAGGCATCGAGGCTTCGAAGCTGACCGAGGTCGCCGCCGCCGCCGGACTGACGAAGGGCGCGGTCTACTCCAGCTTCGCGTCGAAGGACGAGCTCGTGCTCGCGTTGATGGAAGAACACGCGGCGCACCGGCTTTCCGCCAGCCTCGAGAGCTTCGCCTCCGCCGGCACCGGCGCGGCCGGGCTCGCGGACATCGCGGCGGTGTTGATGCACGAAATGCGCACGGACGCGGTGTGGCACCGGCTGTTGGCGGAGTTCTTCGCCCTGGCGCACCACGACGCTGACCGCCGGCTTGCGTTGCGCGACCGTCGCCGCGCTGTCCGGCGGACGATCGCGGCCGCGCTGGAGCGCTTGGCTTCGGGGTTCGGCTTCTCCTTGCCGTTGCCGGCCGAAGAGTTCGCGGTGATCCTGCTGGCACTGAGCAACGGCCTGGCCGTGGAAGGGGACATCGACGAGGAAGCCGTCCCGGAGGGCCTGCTGGGCCGGGTCCTGACGTTGATCGCCGGCGACGCGGTGGCTGCCGTGCGTTCCGCGGCGGAAAGCGTGGCGGGGGACTGAATACCGCGTCAGCCGGCTGCGTTGCCCGGGACCGCTCCCGAAACGCACGGTTACCGTCGCGCGCATGACTGAACCGCTCGGAAGCCACGCCACTGATCGCGAACCGCCGTGCACTCGACGGCGCGAGGTCCGGCTGTGACGCGCCGCGATGACGTGGCTCGGCGGCTGCGCGGGATTCTCCGGCCCGCCACCGGAGCCGTGCGGGCGCAGCGGGACCTGGGTGACGAGCTGGCTTCCGAATCCGCGGCCGCCGCCGGGAGGGCGGGCGGAACTGGCGAAGAGCCCGGCCGCCGCGACATCGACGAGACCGAGGGAGGCATTGCCTCCCGCTATGTTTCGGGCCCCTCCGACGTCCGACACCCCGGTTCCGCTGGGCACCCGGCGTCGGCAGATCATGCCGGCCACAGCGAGCGAGAGCCGGCCGGCGGATCCCCCAGCCTCGACCTCAGTGCGCACGCCGAACAGCTGCTGCGAAAGCGCATCGTCGTGCTGAGCGCCGAGATCGACGACGCGATCGCCAACACGATCACCGCGCAGCTGCTGCTCCTCGAGGACGCGGACGCGACTGCCGACATCACCTTTTTCATCAACTCGCCCGGTGGCTCCGTCACGGCCGGCATGGCCATCCTCGACACGATGAACCTCGTCAAGCCGGACGTCGCCACCTGCGCTATGGGGCTGGCCGCCGGGATGGCACAGCTGCTCGTGTCGTGCGGCACTCCCGGCAAACGGTCCGCCATCCCGCAGGCCCTGATCGCGTTGAGCCTTCCTCAGCTCCAGCCGGATCCGTCGCCGGTGCGGCTCGCTCTGCTCGACAAGTGGACCAGCGAAGTCGTGGGGTTGATCGCCGCCGGCAGCGGCCAACCCGTCGAGCGAGTTCGCGCGGATGCCGAGCGGCGGCGGCGATTCACCGCGGCCGAGGCGGTGGAGTACGGCTTGGTCGACCGGGTGACGCAGAACCGCGCACGGGGGTGATCGAGCGGTGGATCACCGGGTGGTCAACGGCCGCGCAACCGAGCGACCACCGGCGCCAGCGTCTCCATCATCGAGTCGAACACGGTGATGTACGAAAACCCGTACCGTTCCCGGCGCTCGACGAGCTGAGTGACGATTTCGTCGACCGTCCCGAGCAACAGCTGCGGAGCTTCGAGGAGCTCGTCGACGCCGGGTTCCGGGTCTGTCAACGCCTGCCATTCCGCGGCGGCGGCGCGGCGATCGTCGGTCACGACCACCCGCTGGACCAGCAGGTTGTACTCGATTTCCCGACCTCCCGCGAGTGACCGGAAGTACGCCACCCGCGCATCCATCGTCGAAGCCGGATCCAGCACGAACGTCCCCGGCGGCTTGCCCGGCGCCTGGCGCAGACCAGCGAAGCCCACGATGTCCGCATCGGACGCGGCCAGCGACAGCACCCCGTCGCTGTTGCCCGCGATCAGCAGCGGCGGAAGATCCGCGCCGAGCCGAGAACGCAGCTCGGCCAAGCCGTCACGCAGGTAAGCGATCCGATCGGCAGCTTTCAGCCACGGCAACCCGGCCTCGTCGAACTCCGACTTCATGTGGCCCGAACCCAGCCCCAGCTCCAGCCGCCCACCGGTCAGGACCCAGGTGTTCGCCACATCTCGCGCGAACAAAGCCACGTTGTAGAACGGCAGGTTCGACACCAACGTCCCCACCCGCGGTCGAGAAGTGGCAGCCGCCGCGGCCACCAGCGCGGGAAACGGCGCGGGGCGACCGGCGCCCAGGTGGTCGGGCACGCTGATCGCGTCGTACCCGAGCTCCTCGGCCCGCCGGCACAAGCCGACGAACGACGAATCGACAGTCCGCAGACTGACACCGAACTTGAAGTTCCCCATGACGCACGAACCTAGCCGCGCCACGCCAGGCGGCACACACAGTTTCGCCGCCGGCGGACCGAAATCCACCGACGGCGAAAAGGAAAACTCAAAACTCTCAGGCAGCCCCGTCGAACAACGAAGTCACCGAGCCATCCTCGAACACCTGCTGAATCGCCTCCGCCAGCATCGGCGCGATCGACAGCACCGTCAGCCCCGGGAACCGCTTCTCGTCGGGGATCGGCAGGGAGTTCGTCACGATGACCTCCCGCGCCTTACACTGCGAAAGCCGCTCGGTCGCCGGGTCCGACAAGATCCCGTGCGTCGTGGCGATGACGACGTCCGCGGCACCTTCCTCGATCAAAGCCTCCGTGGCCTTCACGATCGTGCCGCCGGTGTCGATCATGTCGTCGATCAGCACGCAGAGCTTGCCCTGCACCTTGCCGACCACGCGGTTGGCCACGGCCTGGTTCGGCTTGTCCGGGTCGCGCGTCTTGTGGATGAACGCGATCGGCCGGTCGCCCAGCTGCTGCGCCCACTTCTCCGCCAGCCGCACGCGGCCCGAGTCGGGCGAAACGACCGTGATGTCGGCATCGCCGTAAGTCGCCTTGATGTGGTCGGCGAGGACGGACTGCGCCATCAGGTGGTCGACCGGACCGTCGAAGAAGCCCTGGATCTGGGCGGTGTGCAGGTCGACGGTCATGATCCGGTCGGCGCCCGCGGTCTTGAACAGGTCGGCGATGAGCCGGGCCGAGATCGGCTCGCGGCCCTTGTGCTTCTTGTCCTGCCGCGCGTACGGGTAGAACGGCATGACCACGGTGATCCGCTTGGCGGAGGCGCGCTTGAGCGCGTCCACCATGATCAGCTGCTCCATCACGTACTCGTTGATGGGCGTCGTGTGCGCCTGGATCACGAAAGCGTCGGTGCCGCGGACGGACTCCTCGAACCGCACGAACAGCTCACCGTTGGCGAACGTGTGCGCGGTCTGCGGGGTGATCGTCACATTGAGGTGCTTGGCGACCTCTTCCGCGAGCTCCTGGTGCGCACGGCCGGAGAAGAGCATCAGATTCTTCTTCGGCGTACCTTGCTTCGGACTCATGCTGGCGACTCCCCGTCGTTTCCTGCTTCCGACACGGACACGGCGGTGTCCTCACTCGCGGCGAGGGCGGCTTCCGCCGCTTCCGCCGCCGGCGTGCCCGGCCTGCGCCGGACCGCCCAGCCCTCGACGTTGCGCTGCGGCCCCGCCGAGAGCGCAAGTGCACCAGGCGGCACGTCGTCCCGGATCACCGCACCCGCTCCACTGTAAGCGCCGTCACCGATCCGCACCGGCGCGACGAGCGTGTTGTCGGCACCGAGTCGCACGTAGGAGCCCACGACGGTGTGGTGCTTGTTCACGCCGTCGTAGTTCACGAAGACGCTGGAGCAGCCGATGTTGCTGTAGTCGCCGACGGTCGCGTCGCCTACGTAGGTGAGGTGCGGAACCTTCGTGCCGGTGCCGATCTGCGCGTTCTTCGTCTCCACGAACGCGCCCAGCTTGCCCTTCGCGCCCAGCTTGGTGCCAGGCCGCAGGTAGGTGTACGGGCCGACGTTCACGCCGTCGCCCAGCTCGGACTCGTCGGCGTGCACGCGGACCACGGACGCGCCGGCCCCGACCGTCACCGAAGTCAGCGTTGTGTCCGGGCCGACCACGGAGCCCTCGCCGACCGACGTGGTGCCCTTGAGCTGCGTGTTCGGCTCCAGCAGCACGTCGCGCGCGAGCGTCACATCCGCTTCGATCCACGTGGTGTTCGGGTCGGTCACGGTCACGCCCTCGCGCTGCCAGCGGCGCACGATCCGGCGGTTGTACTCCGCGCCCAGCGTCGCCAGCTGCACGCGGTCGTTCACGCCCTCGGTGACCCACGGGTCGTCGACCACCAGCGCACCGACGCCCTTGCCGTCGTGGTGGGCGATGCCCAGCACGTCGGTGAGGTACAGCTCGCCCTGCGCGTTGTCCGTCGACAGCCGAGCGAGACCGTCGGTGAGCACCGCGGCGTCGAACGCGTAGACGCCCGAGTTGATCTCCGTGATCTCGTGCTGCGTCGGCGTCGCGTCCTTGTGCTCGACGATCGACTGGACCACGCCGGCGCCGTCGCGCACGATCCGGCCGTAGCCGGCCGGGTTGGCGACCACGGCGGTGAGCACCGTGACCGCGTTGCCCGAGCCGGTGTGCTCGGCCAGCAGCGCGGCGAGGGTCTCGGTGTCGAGCAGCGGCACGTCGCCGTAGCTCACGAGCACGGTGCCGGTGAGGCCGGCGGGCAGCTCGTGCAGCGCGCACGACACGGCGTGGCCGGTGCCCTTCTGCTCGGCCTGCACGGCGGTGGTCACCTCGCGGCCCAGCACCCCGCCGACGCGCGCCAGCTCGGCGCTGACGGCTTCGCGGCCGTGGCCGATCACCACCACCAGGTGTTCGGGGTTCAGACCGGCCGCGGCGCGGACGGCGTGTTCCACCAAGGGGCGCCCGGCGATCGGGTGCAGCACCTTCGGGGTGGACGAACGCATGCGGGTGCCCTCACCCGCGGCGAGGATCAGCGTGCTCAGCGGGCCGCTCAACGAGACTCCCAACAACGATTTACCGGCTCGTTCCGACGGGCAACGATCCTACGTGGGCTCCTCGGCGCCCCACGAGGGGTCGGCCGGGATGCTCTCCGCGGGCCAGCTCGCGCCGGCGTCGCCCGCCATCGAATTCGCGGAGGCGACCTGGTTGCCCCCACCGCGTTTTGCTTCGTACATCGCCGCGTCCGCGCGCGCGAGCACCTGCTCGGCCCGCTCCTGCGGCCGCAGCGACACCAGCCCGATGGACAGAGTGACGCCGTGCGAAAGGTGGTGTGGCAGCTCTGCCACCGACTTCACTGCGCGCCCCAGCGCCATCTTCGCGGCCGACGCGGGCGCGCCCGGCAGCAGGACGATGAACTCGTCCCCGCCGTAGCGCGCGACGACGTCGTCGCCGCGCAGGGCGTCACGCAGTGTGCTCGCGACGACGCGGAGCACGTTGTCTCCTTCGGCGTGCGACTGCTTGTCGTTCACGCCCTTGAACCCGTCGAGGTCCACGAGGCCGACGGCGAGCGGCTGCGCGTCGGCCGACGACGCGAGCGCGCGCAGGCGTTCGTCGAGCGCGCGGCGGTTGGGCAGGCCGGTGAGCGGGTCCTGCAGCGCCTGCTGCGTGATCGCACCGTGTTCGGCCGACAGCCGTTCGTGCTCGCGGCGCGCGTTGAGCGTGGCGATCTGCGACTCGCGCAGCGTCCACATCTCGGCCTCGAGCGTGGTCGCGTAGTCGATCAGCGAATTGCCAGCGCCCGACGCGTAGTCCGGCGTGGTGTCGAGCCGCGCGAGCTCGCGGGCGATGTTGAGGCGCATCGACGGCTGGGAGATGTCCTCGGACATCGCCTTGCGCGTCTCGCGCAGCACGTCGAGCGCTTCTTCGCGGCGCCCGGCGCGATCGAGGCAACGCGCGAGCGCGATGGCGACGATCTCCTGCTCGTGCGGGAAGTGGTGACCGCGCTGCATCTGCTTGAGCCGGTCCACGTGCTCCGAGGCCGGGTTGTGCAGCGCGAGCGCGGAAGCGAGCACACCCACCTGGTCCACGGCGGAGACGCCGGGCTTGCGCGGGAACAACGACTCGGCGAACGGGCCCTCGGCCGCCACCGCCATCGACGCGGCGGTGCGGAACTTCTCGGCCGCCTCGTCGTACTGCTCGATGCGCTCCAGCCGCAGGCCCCAGCCCACCAGCATTTTCACGCGGTTCATCAGCTGCAGCGTGATCTCGTGGGGGCTCGCGCTCTCGCGGATCGCCTGGTGGGCGCGACTGATGACCTCTTCGGCCGCCTCGTACACGCCGAGCTGGTTGAGCACGATCCAGCAGTCGATGAGCGCCATTGACTGCATGCGGTTCCAGTTGCGCACGCCGACCTGGCGGTCGGGGATCGTGGAGTCGTCGAGGATCGCGAGCGCGCGGGCGATCTCGGTGAGCGCGGCGTCTTCCTGCGCGGCCAGCACCAGCCGGCGTCCGCGCAACGCGTGCGCGTCGGCGCGCAGCAGCGACAGGCCGTGGCGGCGGGTGTGGGCGAGCATCTCGTCGAGCCGCGGCTCCGCTTCGGCGGCCAGCCCACGCGTGACCAGGCGGGCGAACGCCGACGCGCGCAGCAACTGCGCGACCAGCGTCGGTTCACCGCGGCGCAGCGTTTCCTCGAGCAGCCCGTCCATGATCTCGACGATCTCGAGCTGCTTGTCGAACTCCTGCCGCTGGACGGCGGCGATCAGCTCACGCGCGCGGCCGACCAGCCACGCGTCGGACATCTCGACGAGGGTCGGACGCCGGGCGGTTCCGGGGTCGATCGCTTCATCGCTCAGCCGCCCCACACCCCCATCGCTTCGCTGTCTCGGCTCGGGTTGGTCACATGCCTGCTCCGCCGCCAGGATTCGAACCTGAACTGTCAGAACCAAAATCTGAAGTGCTGCCGATTACACTACGGCGGATCGATCCTGGTCAGGATAGCGATGATCGGCGACAGTGGTGGCGGGAGGGTGAAGCGCCCGCTTCCGGGGTACCTCACCGGTTGAACCGCGCCGGAGCGGAACGGACGTTTCGGGCCTCCCCAGGGCTCGAAACCTCCTGTACCGTAACTTACGGCATCGTAGGTTAGGTCACCCTTCGCAGGGGCTCGTAGGAAGAAGTGAACTGTATGACGGCCACCCTCGACCGTTCCCAGCCAGCTGGAGAGCAACCGGCCCCGAAGGGCCCCAAGCCGATCGTCGAAGGTCAGCGCGGCATCGGCGTGCAGCTTTCCGTGTACTTCGGCGTGCTCGCGCCGCTGGTGGCCCTGCTGGTCGCCGTCCCGTTCGCCTGGGGCTGGGGACTGACCTGGGTCGACGTCGCGCTGTTCGTGGTGTTCTACGGCGTCAGCGGCCTCGGCATCACCGTCGCGTACCACCGGTACTTCACCCACGGGTCGTTCAAGGCGAAGCCGTGGCTGCGTGTGGTGATGGCCATCGCCGGCAGCATCGCCCTGCAGGGCCCCGTGATCACCTGGGTGGCCGACCACCGTCGTCACCACGCGTTTTCCGACCGCGACGGCGACCCCCACTCGCCGTGGATGTTCGGCACCTCGCCGGCCGCCATCGCCCGCGGTTTCTGGCACGCGCACATGGGCTGGCTGTTCGAGCGTGACACGAGCAACCAGGCCCGCTTCGCGCCAGACCTGGTGAAGGACTCCGCCATCCGGAAGGTCGACGACCTGTTCTGGCTCTGGGCGCTCCTGTCGCTGACGCTGCCGGCGCTGTTGGGCGGTCTGATCTCGTGGTCGTTCTGGGGTGCGCTCACCGCGTTCTTCTGGGCCGGCCTCGTGCGCATCTGCGTGCTGCACCACGTGACCTGGTCTGTGAACTCCATCTGCCACATGATCGGCGAACGCCCCTTCGCGGCGCGTGACCGCTCGGCCAACTTCTGGCCGCTGGCGATCTTCTCCTTCGGCGAGTCGTGGCACAACCTGCACCACGCCGACCCGACCTCGGCCCGCCACGGCGTGAAGCGCGGCCAGATCGACATGTCGGCCCGCCTGATCTGGATGTTCGAGAAGTTCGGCTGGGTGCACGACGTGCGCTGGCCGACTCCGCAACGGCTGGCGCGGATCGCTTCCGAGGGCTGAGTCTTTCTGTTTTCCTCTGCGGACCACCGGTTTTCGGTGGTCCGCTTCTCTTTGAGGACGTCCGCGAGCCGCTCGTGTTCGTCGCCGGTCGCGCGGCGGCGTGAGCGGTCCGCCCGGCCACCGCGGGACCACGTGAACGTGCAGGTGCGGCACGCTCTGGCCCGAGCCGGGCCTGCCGGCGTTGAGGACGTCCACACCGGTTGCGCCCAGGGCGCGCGTCATCGCGTCGCCGACGCGGCGCACCAGGCTGATGGTGTGGTGCGGCGCGGCGTCGGATGCGTCGAGGACGCCGACGCGATGCTCCGGCGGCGCCACGAGCGCATGGCCCGGCGCGAGTGGACGCTCCGGCAGCGGTGCGGAGGCGGCGGCGTGCGGTTCGCGGACGAGCCAGGTCGCCGCGCCGGTCTTGAGCAGAGCGCAGAACACGCCGGTCACTGCTCGTCCTCGGTCGATTGGGTGGCCAGCCGGGCGGCGCGGGCGTACCCGTGGACCAGCGGGCGGGTGTCGTCCTTGCGCCATGCCAGCGCGAGGCGGCTGGGGGACACGCCGCGCAATGGGAGGGCGACGACGTCGCCGCGGGTGAGCAGGGGCGCGTTGCCGGCGGCGATGAGGCAGACGCCGCGGCCGTCGACGAGCGCCTCGTAGGTTTCGTCCGCGCTGCTGATCTCCGCGCCGATCACGGGGGCGCGGCCGCCGCGGGCTTCGGGGGCGAGCCAGTAGTCGCGCAGCGGGCCAGCGTCGGCGGGCAGGGCGAGGAACGGTTCGTCGAGCAGGTCGGTGAAGTCCACTGTGGACTGCCCGGCGAGCGGGTGGGCGGCGGACATCGCGACCAGCCGGGGTTCCTCGGCGACCACGACCCAGCTGTAGCGTTCGGCGCCCGGCACCGGGAGCCAGACGAAGGCGACGTCGGTGGAGCCGTCGGCGAGCCCCGCCGTGGAGTCGTGCCAGCCGACCTGGCGCAGCGTGAGCCGGGCGTGGGGGTGCTCGTCGGTGAACCTCGACCGGATCGCGGGCAGCATGCCGCCGCGGCCGGGGCTCGTGCTCATACCGACGACGAGCGTGCCGCGTTTCTCGGCCTTCGCCTGCGTGACGGCGTCGTGCGCCGCGTCCCACTCCGCGAGCACCCGGCGGGCGTGCGGCAGCAAGGCCTCGCCCACCGGTGTCAACCGGACCTCGCGGCGGTCGCGATCGAACAACGGGGCCCCGAGCTGGCGTTCGAGCATGCGGATCTGCTTGCTCAGCGCGGGCTGGGAGACGTAGAGCCGCTCGGCCGCGCGCGTGAAGTGGAGCTCTTCGGCGGCCGTGACGAAGTACCGCAGATCGCGGCCGTGCACGTCCATAGCCAATGGTTATCGCAGCAGGTCTTGGACCCGCGAGCGATTTTCGCCCAGAGTCGGTGGCAGCGAAAGGGGCTCAGGACATGAACAAGGTTTGGCTGATCACCGGCGCGAACAGCGGCTTCGGCCGCGCGCTCACCGAGGCCGCGGTGGCGGCCGGCGACGTGGTGGTCGCGGCGGCGCGGCGCACCGAAACGCTCGCCGACGTCGTCGCCGCGCACCCGGACCAGGTGGAGGCGGTGGCGCTCGACGTCACGGACCTCGCGGCGGTCGACGTGGTCGTCGCGTCGGTGATCGCGCGGCACGGCCGGCTCGACGTGCTGGTGAACAACGCCGGCCGCAGCCACGTCGGCGCGTTCGAGGAGACCACCGACTCGGAGCTGCGGTCGCTGTTCGACGTGCACGTCTTCGGCCCCGCGGCCCTCGTGCGCGCAGTGCTGCCGTACATGCGCGAGCGACGTTCCGGCGCGATCGTGCAGATGAGCAGCATGGGCGGGCAGCTGTCGTTCGCGGGGTTCTCCGCCTACAGCGGCACGAAGTTCGCGTTGGAGGGGCTGTCCGAGGGGCTCGCAGACGAGGTGGGCCGCCTGGGGATCAAGGTGCTGATCGTGGAGCCGGGCGCGTTTCGCACCGGCCTGTGGGGCAGCACGACCCGCAGCGGCGAGATCGACGACTACGCCGAGTCGGTCGGCCCGACGCGCCGCCTCGTCGTCGACGCCGACGGCACGCAGGCCGGCGACCCCGCCAAGGCCGCCGCCGCGATCCTCACCGCGCTCGACGCCCCCGACACCCCGCTGCGCCTGGCCCTCGGCGCGGACGCCGTCGACGCCATCGGCGGCCACCTCGACCAGGTGCGCGCCGATCTGACGGCCTGGGAGGGCCACGCGCGCGACACCGCGTTCGCCTGAGCGCGCCGCGTCTTCGCCGGCGGCTCGTGTCGTGCCCGGACCATGCGGATTACGCACACCCGGGTTGACTGATCTTCGCTTCCGACATGGCTCCGAGTGGTCCTACTGTTCGGGAAAGTGCTTGAGCAGAAGGGCTTTCCCGTGCGCGCAGCGACTCTGACCGCTTTCGGTTCCCCGCTCGTCGTCGGCGAGGTGCCCGATCCGCCGGACGGCGAAGTGCTCGTCGAGGTCCTCGCGACGATCGTGCCCCCGTACGCCGCCGAAGTGTTCAGCGGTGAACGGCGGTATCCGCTCGAACCGCCGGTGGTGCCCGGCATCGGGGGGATCGGGCGGGTTCGACGCGCCGGGGCGGACGCGACCAAACTGACTCCGGGTGACCTCGTGTGGTGCGATTCGACCGTTCGCGCCCGCGACGACGCCCTCACCCCCGACATCACGCTGCAGGGCTGGAGCTCCCGCGGAGAAGGCGGCGCGCGCCTGTCGCGGTACTTCCACGACGGCGCGTTCGCCGAGCTCATGCGCGTGCCCACTGAAAACGTCCATCCGCTGCCCGCCGGCGTGGATCCCGTGCGGTGGGCAGTGCTGGGCGTGCACGTGATCCCGTATGGCGGCCTGCTCGCGGGTGGGCTCGCGGCCGGAGAGACGGTGCTGGTCAGCGGCGCGACCGGCAACCTGGGCAGCTGCGCGGTGGCCGTGGCCCTGGCGATGGGAGCCGGCCTCGTCGTGGCGCCGGGCCGCAACCGGGCGGTGCTCGACCTGCTGGCCGAGCGGTTCGGCCCGCGCGTGCGGCCGGTCGAGCTCTGCGGCGACGCTGACACGGACCGTGCCGCGATGCGTGCGAACGGTCCCGTCGACCTGGTGCTCGACCTCCTCCCGCCGCGGGCCTCGGCGTCCGTCGCCCGCGCCGCCGCGTGACCGTGCGCGAACACGGCCGTGTGGTGCTGATGGGCGGTGTCGGCATGCTCGGTGGCGCGGATCTGTCCCTGCCGTACCCGTGGCTGATGCGGAACTCGGTGACGGTGCGGGGCCAGTGGATGTACCCGCGCGCGGCCAACGTCGGGATCATCCGCCTCGTCGCGTCGGGTGCGCTCGACCTGGCACCGGAGCGGGTGACGCGGTTCGGGTTGGCCGAGGTCGACAAGGCTGTCGCGCACGCCGCCGCTTCGGGCGGCACCTTCTCCCGAACGGTGCTCACTCCGATGGCGTGACACCCGGCGGCTACCCTGCTGCGCATGGCGGGGAGACGAAGGGCGAAGCGCGAAGCAGCGGTCACCGGCGCGCGACCGGCGGCGCCGGTGACGCGCGTCCGCATGACGGGCAGCGAGCGCCGGCAGCAGCTGCTCCTCGTCGCGCGCGCGTTGTTCGCGGAGAAGGGCTTCGACGGCACGTCGGTGGAAGAGATCGCCTCCCGCGCGAACGTCTCGAAGCCCGTGGTCTACGAACACTTCGGTGGCAAGGAAGGCATCTACGCGGTCGTCGTGGACCGCGAAACTCAGCTCCTGCTCGACCGCATGGTCAACACCCTCCACGGCGGCCACCCGCGCGTCATGCTCGAACAAGCGGCGATCGCCCTGCTCAGCTACGTCGAGGACTCCCACGACGGCTTCCGCATCCTCGTCCGCGACTCCCCGGTGGCCAGCTCCACGGGCACCTTCTCCACCGTCCTGAACGACATCGCGGGCCAGGTCGAACACATCCTCGCCCAGCAATTCGCGGCGCGCGGGTACGAGGAGAAGCTGTCGGCGCTGTACGCGCAGGCCTTGGTGGGGATGGTGGCGCTGACGGGCCAATGGTGGCTGGACGCGCGCAAGCCGAAGCGGGATGAGGTGGCGGCGCATCTGGTGAACTTGGCTTGGAATGGGTTGTCGCATTTGGAGCACAAGCCGAGGTTGCTGGGCTGAGCCGGGGACTTGTCCCGGTGTCAGCGGGTACCGACGGGCGGACCCCACTGGTGCCGAGCTCGGGCTTGTCCGAACGGCGCAAGTGCTTGACGATCATCCGATGAAGACTTTCCGGGAAGCCGTCGAGACCAAAGACTTCACCGCCGCCATCGCGTTGTTCGCAGAGGACGCCGTGTTCCGCAGCCCCGCCGTGCACCGGCCCTACCAGGGGCGCGAGCAGGTCGCGGCGATCCTGCGCGCGGCGTTCGCGGTGTTCGAGGACTTCGGCTACCAGCGGGAACTGAAAGACGACCACGGTCACGCCCTCCTCTTCACCGCGCGCGTCGGCGACCGTGAGGTGGAGGGCTGCGATTTCCTGCGCACCAACGAAGCCGGTGAGATCGACGAGTTCGTCGTCATGGTGCGCCCGCTGTCGGGGCTCAACGCGCTGGCCGCGGCGATGCAGAAGCAGCTCGGCTAGAGCAGGCCGCGCGCGTGCAGGTCGTCGAAGATGAGCTGCACCACCGCGGACACCCGGGGACGGTCCTCGAAACCCAGCCAATCAAAGGCGGCGATCTCGCTTGAGGCCGCCAACGTGCCGGAAAACGTGCCGGTGTAACAGGTCATCCGCACCACCGTGCCCGCCGAACGCCCGTCCGCCTGCGCCTCCCACACGCCGGCGGGCGCGAGCGACGACGGGTCCAGCGCGACCGACAGTTCCTCCGCGATCTCCCGCACCAGCGCCTCGGCGTCCGACTCGCCCGGCTCGCGCTTGCCGCCCGGCAGGTACCACGTGTTCTTGCCGGAGGACACCGCCGCGAGCGCGCGGCCGTCCACCACGTGCAGCCACGCGAGTTTGTCGATCATCGCAGCGCCGCAAGGGTTTCGGCCGTGGTGAGCACCGTGCCGAGGCGCTGGAAGATCTTGGTGGTGGATGATTCGTGTGACACGTCCGAAAGGCCCGTCATCGCGTCGGACACGCCGATCACGGCGTACCCGTGGTCCGCGGCGGCCCGCAGCGTCGACTCCACGCCGAACTCCGTCGCGATGCCGCCGAAGACGACGGTGCGCACGCCCGCGTCGCGCAGGTGCGTGTGGAGGCCGGCTTCGGAAAACGCGTCGCGCAGGCGCACGGCGTTGGCGGCGGCCTCGGGCCCGGCGAACGGCGTCGTCGGCATCGCGACGATCCGCTCCTGGAAGTCGACGAGCACGAGCGCCGTCGACGCGGGGTCGATCTCAGTCATACGGCAGATCCTAGGCCGATCCCGGTACGGTCTGTGTTCGTCCACTGGGGAAAGGATGTCCGTGATGAACCGGGAAGTAGTGGTCACCGGCGGTGGTACGGGAATCGGCTACGCCATCGCGGCCGCGTTCGCGCGCGCCGGCGACCGCGTGACGATCACCGGCCGCCGCGAGAGCGTGCTCGCCGAGGCCGCGGCGCTGCTCGGTGCGAAGGCGGTCGCGTTCGACGCCGGCGATCACGAGGCCGTCGAGGCGGCCTTGCCCGAACTGCCGGAACGCGTTGACGTATTGGTGAACAACGCGGGCGGCAACACCGATTTCCTCCGCGACGACAACATCGACCTCGCCACCCTGAACACCGCCTGGACGGCCAATTTCCGCGCCAACGTCTTCACCGCCGCGTTGGTGACGGCCGGTTTGCGCGACCGGATCGCCGACAACGGCCGAATCATCACCATCGGGTCCATCGCCGCACACACCGGCGCCGGTTCGTACGGCTGGGCCAATGCGGCCGTCGAGGCGTGGAACTCGGATATCGCCAAGGTTCTGGGGCGACGGCGGATCACCGCGAACGTGGTCGCGCCCGGCCTGGTCGTGGACACGGAGTTCTTCCACGGCAAGCTCACCGACGAACGCCGCGGCCGGCTGGTCGCCAACACGATGAACAAACGAGAGGGCCGTCCGGAAGACATCGCGGAAGTCGTGGAGTTCCTCGCCGGTCCCGGCGCGGGCCATGTGACGGGTCAGGTCGTGCACGTCAACGGCGGCGCGTACCAGGGCTCTTAGGTGCCCGGAGTGACACGCAGCAATTTGTCATCCGATCCGTTCGAGGTGGTCACGTAAAGCGCGCCGTCCGGCGAGGAACGGACGGCGCGCAACCGCCCGAACCGGTCGTCGAATTCGGGCGGAAGCGTCACCGAAGTGACATTCGCCGCGGCATCCAGGTGCAGTAGCAACAGTTTCTGCCCCTTCAACGCCACCACGGCCAACGCGCCCTCATTGGCACCCCACTGAGATCCGGTCAGGAACGCGTCACCGGAGGTCGCCTCGGTGATCTCCCCGGAAGTCCAGAGTGGACGAACCGCGTCGGGGAACCGCGTGAGGTCCGTCATCGGCACGCTCTCGTCGTACGAAGAATCCGTGCCGCCCTTCGACGGATCCCACCCGTAGTTCGCGCCCGCGCGCAGAAGGTTCACCTCGTCGTCGAACGTCGGCCCGTGCTCGGAAGTCAGTACCTGCCCGGTCCCGGGCCGGATCGCGACGCCCTGGACGTTGCGGTGCCCGTAGGTGTAAATCCGCCGCTCACGCGGATCTGTCGAAGCGAAGAAAGGGTTGTCCGGCAAAGCTTCCCCGGTCTTCGCGTTGATCCGCAGCACCTTCCCGCCCAGGCTGTGCCGGTCCTGCGCGATCGTCGACCGCGCTGTGTCCCCGGTCCCGACGAGCAGCGCGCCGTCCGGAGCGAGTGTCGGCCGGCAGCCGGAGTGCCGGCCACTGGGGTTCACCGGCAGCCCCGTCAGCAGGTCCCGCACCTTCGACGCGCTCGCCCCATCGGGCGCGAGCCGCCACGTGATCAGCCGGACGTCGACTGCCCGGCCGCCCTCCTGATGCGTCTGGCACGTTGTGAACTCCCGCGACGAAGGGAAATCCGCCGCGAGCACCATCCCCATCAACCCGCCCTCACCCTGCACGAGGACGTCGGAGAAGTCGGCGCGCACCTCAGTGGTCCGCCCACCCCGGATCAAGGCCAGCTTGCCCGGCCGCTGCGGCACGAGCAGCGACCCGTCCGGCAGGAATCCGACGTCCCACCCGTGCTCGAGCCCGCCCGCCACCTCTTCGACGCGAAACCCGGTGGCAGACGCCGACGAAGGCGCGTTCGTCAACGGCGGTGGCGCACTTGCCGCCCCCGTACAAGCGGCAGCGAGCACCGCGACCGACGCGAGCAGCACGACTCCGGGCAGGCGCATACCACCCAGCATGCCCGACAAAAGCGACGTTCGCGTCTCAATCGCCGGGCCGGACCAGCCCCGACTCGTACGCGAACACCACCGCGTGCACCCGGTCGCGCAGGCCGAGCTTGGCGAGGACCCGCCCGACGTGCGTCTTCACCGTCGTCTCGCCGATGATCAGCTTGCCCGCGATCTCGCCGTTCGACAGCCCGCGAGCGATCAGTCCGAGCACGTCCTTCTCACGCTCGGTGAGCGAACCCAGCTTCGCCGACTCGACGGGCCGCCCGGTCAGGTAGCGGTCGAGCAGCCGCTGAGTGACCGACGGCGACACCATCGCGTCGCCGCGCAGCACGCCGCGGATGGCCACCAGCATCTCGTCCGACGGCGCGTCCTTCACCAGGAACCCGCTCGCGCCGGCGCGCAGGGCCGAGTAGGCGTATTCGTCGAGGTCGAACGTCGTGATCACCAGCACCCGCACGTCCGGCAGGGCGGCGCAGATGCGCTCGGTCGCGGCGACGCCGTCGAGCACCGGCATGCGCACGTCCATCAGCACCAGGTCAGGTCGCCGTTCGCGGGCGATCCGCACCGCCTCCGCGCCGTCGCCCGCCTCCGCGACGACGTCGAGGTCCGGCTGACTGTCCACGATCATCCGCAGCCCGACGCGCACCAGTTCCTGGTCGTCGCAGATCAGCACGGACGTCATCGCGCCGCGTCCGTCCGCAGTGTCGCGAGCACGCGGAACCCGCCGTCGGGCAGCGGGCCCGTTTCGAGTTTGCCGCGGTAGAGCTCCACGCGCTGCGCCATCCCGGCCAGCCCGCGCCCCGACGACGGCAGCCCGGCCGCCACGGGCTCGTGGCCCCCCGTGTTGGTCACCTCGACCAGCACCTCGGTGCGCGTGAACTCCACGCGCACGCGGGCGGACGCGTCGGCGGGAGCGTGTTTGAGCATGTTGGTCAGCGCCTCCTGGACGATCCGGTACGCCTGCAGCGCGGCGCCCGTGGGCAGGTCGGTGGCATCACCGGTCACTTCGAGCTCGACGTCCCGCCCGGACTGCTCCACGAGGGTGCGCAGCTCGTCGAGCGTCGGTTGTGGCGTGCGCGCGGGCTCGCCGGCGTGCATCACCTCGAGCAGCCGCCGCAGCTCCGCGAGGGCACCGCGCCCGGTCCGGCTGATGGTGTCGAGCGTGCGGTCCACGGCGTTCGGGTCCTGGTGCCGCGCGAGCTTCGCGCCCTCCGCGTTGAGCACGATCACGCTCATGCTGTGGGCGAGAACGTCGTGCAGCTCGCGCGCGATGCGCGTGCGCTCCTCCGCGACGGCCGCGCGCGCCTGCGCCTGCCGCTCGGACACCGCGAGGTCCGCCCGCAGCCGTTCCTCGTCGGTCAGCTGCTCCTTCGCGCGGAAGAACTCGCCGAGCGCCCACGCCGCGATGTGCAGCGGCAGCACCCCGACGATCGTCAACGTCGGGTTCTGCGTGGCGACGCCCCACGTGGCCCCCCACATCCAGTCGAGGCCCAGCACGGCCGCCGCGATCACCGCCGCGAACCGGCGGTCACCCTTCTTGACCAGCGTGAACAGCACCACCGCCATCGCCAGCTCACTGCGCCCGCGGTCGAACGCCCACACCTCGTTCGTGTAGACGGCCACCACCCCGGCGATGATCAGCACCGCCGTCGTCCGCGGCCAGCGCCGTCGCACGAGCAGCGGCAGCAGGAACGACAGCGGCACCAGCCGCAGGGACCAGTCGCCGGCCGCGATGTTCGGCCCGAGCAGCACGAAGACGGCGTACAGCGGCAGGTCCAGCGTCCAGCGCTGCCTGCGTACCCACATCACCAGTGCTCGCACGTCTCCGAACGTAACGCTCGCCGGCCACTCGCGGCGTCCTTCCGCGGTATGCCTCGCCTCCTCCGATGGGACGACCCACGCGGCCCGATCGGCCGATCCGCGGCCACACCCGACGTCCCTAGTTTCGGGAACATGTCGATCACCACGGAGTTCTTCCGGCACCCCATGCTGACGGGTGCTGTCGCGGCGAGTTCGGGGTTCCTGGCCACGGCCATGACCCGAGGCCTGGGTCTCGAGGGCGCGTCTTCGGTCGTCGAGCTGGGGCCGGGGACGGGGGTGTTCACGTCGGCGGTGCTGGCGTGGCTGCCGGCGTCTGCGTCCTTCACGGCTGTGGAGATCAATCCCCGGCTGGCCTCTTCGCTGCGTTCGCGGTTTCCCTCGGTCTCGGTGGTGTGCGGCTCGGCTTCCTCGTTGGGTTCCCTGGGGCTGGCCCCACCGGACGTCGTGATCTCCGGCCTGCCCTGGACGGCCATGCCTTCTTCGCGACAGCAGGAGATTTTGGACTCGGCCTGCTCGATCCTGTCCCCGCGCGGCTGCTTCACGACCTTCGCCTACGCGCACACCGCCTGGACACTGCCGGCCCGCCGCTTCGCCCGCCTGTTGCGCAGCCGCTTCTTCGTGGTCGAGCGGACTCCGGTGGTGTGGCGGAACTTGCCGCCGGCGTACGTGTATCGGGCCGCTTTGCCGGTTTGCGTTGGGGTTTCCCGTGAACGCTCTGCTGCACCCGCTTCTTGACGCACCCGCGGTGGTCGTCTACGTCGTGTGTGCCTTGGTGATCACGGCGGAAACGGCTCTGCTGCCGGGAATCGTGCTGCCGACACTGTCCACTTTGCTGCTGATGGGTTTCCTCGTGCAGCGGGGGACTTTGTCCTGGTGGGTGGCTTTGGTGGTGTGCGTTTGCGCCGCTGTTCTCGGCGACCAGGTCGCGTACTGGGAGGGGCGGATGTTGGGCCCGCGGCTGCGTTCTTCGCGGCTGGGGCGCCGGGTTGGCGCGGCGCGCTGGGACCGGGCCGAGTCGGTGATCGTGCGGTTCGGCGTGCCGGCGGTTGTTTTGGGCCGGTGTTTGGCGGGGGTGCGGACGTTGGTGCCCCGAGTGGCGGGCTCGGCCGGGCTGCCGTATCGGCGGTTTGTGGTGGGGAGTGTTTGTGCCGCGGTCATGTGGGCGGGGGTGGAGTTGCTGGCGGGGCAGCTGGCGGGGTGGGTTGTGCCGTAAGCAAAGCCGCCGTTTGTGCGTCCGCCGGCAGGAACGTCTCCAGGCTCAGCTCCGCGATCGTCACGTCGACGGCCGTCGTGAGGCGGGTGATGGCGGTGATCAGGTGGAGGTCGCCCAGAGAGGTGGACAGCTGCAGGGGCACCGCGAAGCCGAGGTGGTCCGGCGAAGGCGGCGAAGGCGCGGGCAGGTACGACGTCAGCTCCGCCAGCAACTCGGCCTGACGCGGATTCGGCAGGCCCTGGCGGGGGCGTTCGAGCACGTGTTGCGCCCAGTCGGCGAAGTTGTGGATGCGCGGGGCCATGCCGTCGGGGTGGAGGGCGAGGCGCAGGACGTTCACGGGTGGAGCCAGCAGGTCCGGCGAGACGCCTTCCGTCAGGAGAGTGAAGGCGTCGTTCGCGGAGACCAGCGTGCCGTAGCGGTCGATGATCAGCGCCGGGTACGGGCGGTGGCCGTCGAGCAGGGCCGTCAAGGAATCGAGGACGGGGGCCAGCCGGGGGTCGTCCAGTGGCGTCTCGGCGTAGCGCGGGGCGAAGCCGGCCGCCAGGAGCAGGGCGTTGCGTTCGCGCAGGGGCAGGCCGAGGGCTTCGGCCACGCGGACGACCATGCCGCGGCCAGGAGCCGAACGGCCACGTTCCAGGAAGCTCACGTGCCGCTGCGTGGTGCCGGCGGCCAGGGCCAGGTCGAGCTGGCTGAGGCGGCGGCGGGTGCGGGCGTCGCGCAGCGCGGTGGCGAAGGCCGGGTCCATGGGGCCAGGCAAGCAGAACCCGTGCCATTCCTTCAAGGGAATTGCCGCCGGACCCGCGGCGGAACAATCTCGACCCCATGCACTACGGACTCCTCCTGCCCGCCGGGCAGGCCCAGCTTCCCGTCACCGCCGTCGTCGAGCTCGCGCGCGAGGCCGAGCGCCTCGGCTTCGACTCCGTCTGGGCGGGCGACTCGCTCGTGCGTGCCCGGGCCGAGCCGCTCACCTTGCTGACCGCCGTCGCGCAGGCCACCGAGCGCGTGACGGTGGGGACCGCCGCGCTGTTGCCCGCGTTCCGCCAGCCCGTGCAGGCCGCGTGTGCGGTCTCGACCCTCGACCAACTCTCCGGCGGCCGCCTCGTGCTCGGCCTCGGCGCGGGGTTCCCCGGCTTCAGCGAGCCGGAGTTCGACCTGGTCGGCGTGCGGTTCAAGACGCGCTTCTCCCACCTCGACGACGTCGCCCGCCTCTGGCGCGACCTCTGGACCGGCACGCCCCGCTCGTTCCACGGCAAGGTCCTCCACCACGACTGGCTCCCCGACGTCCCCGCGCCCTCCCGCCCCGGCGGCCCCCCGCTGTGGCTCGCCGGCGCGACGCCGTCCGCCCTCCGCCGCACGGCCGACCTCTACGACGGCTGGCTGCCCTACCCGCCCGACCCCGCCGACTACGCCCGCGGCCTCACCACCATCCGCTCCCTCTCCGACCGCCCCATCACCCCGGCCCTCTTCGCGACGGCCTTCATCGCCGACGAGCCCGCCCGCGGCAGCCAGTCGCTGGACACCTACTGCCAAGCCACCTACGGCCGCCCGCTGTCCGCGATCGGCACCATCCAGACGATGCTCACCGGCCCGGTCCAGACCGTCGCGGCCGGCTTGCGCGAGTACGAACTCGCTGGTGCAGACCATATTCTGATCCGCATCGCCGCCCTGGACGCCGGCGTGGTGGCCGACCAGTTGCGCCTGCTGTCCGGACTCTTGCCGACCAATTCCAAAGAACGCTGAACCCTCGAGTGCCTTCCATCCGTGTCATGAACGGATCCCCACCCGGGGGATCCGTTGACACGAAAGGAAAGCCATGAAGATCACCGGAGACCCCGACTGGAACCGCGATGCCACCCGGGCAGCGTTTGTGCCCGTTCGAGTGAACCCCTGAACCAGCGCCCAGGTCCCCGCCGTGTCACCCGCGGACTCGATCACCGGGATCCGTTGCCACGGAAAGGAAGTGCAGTCATGACCACTCCTCACGTCTTCCGCGCGGGCGCGCCCGCCAACCTCGCGACGTTGCGCTCGCTGCGGGAGCTGCCGGGTAGGTGGATGGGCAAAGGGTTCAACCTGATCTCGCGCCCGGACAAGCACGACGAACAGCCGTTCTTCCTGCAGCTCAGCGCGACGCAGGAGACGATCGAGTTCGCGCCCATCGGCGCTCCGGTGCCGAACCGCGGTTCGGCGCAGGACGACATCTTCTTCCGTGGCGTGCACTACACACAGCAGATCGCGGACGCGGCCACGGGCGGTGCGCTGCACTTCGAAACGGGCATGTGGCTTGACGTTCCGGCCACCACCGCGCCGGCCGCTCCCGAGACCGTGACCAGGCTCGCCACCATCCCCCACGGGGATGCCTTGCTGGCGCAGGGAAAACCGCTGGCCGTGCCAGGCGGGCCGCGCATCGATCCGGTGGATTCGACGCCCATCACGACCAGCACGGGCAAACCGGTCACCGACGACAAATACCTGGCGCCGTTCAAGAACACCGCGCTGCCCGTCGGCATCCCGGCCGAAGCGGTGCTGAACCCGAACGTGCTGCTCACCGACGCGATCAAGGGCCAGAAGATCACCGAAACCGTGGTGCTGCCGCTCTCGACCACCGACGCGATCGGCGGCACGGCCGGCGGCATCCAGAACATCCCGTTCGTGGTGGCGAACGCCAACGCCACCAGCATGACGGCCGTGTTCTGGATCGAGAAGGTCGAGGACCCGGTGCTGGGCCACTTCCTCCAGCTTCAGTACACGCAGACGATCATCCTGCGCTTCCTCGGCATCGACTGGCCGCACATCAACGTCGCGACGCTCATCAAGCAGTAAGCGGCACTCCGGCCGGCCGGCGGCAAGGACTCCAGCCGGCTGGAGACACCGGCCGGCTCAAGGCACATGCGCCGCCAGCCCATCCAGGACCCGCGCCAGCCCCGCTTCGAACAGCCGATCCTGCCGGTCCTCCGCATGCGGCGTCTCCGCTTCCACAATCACCCGCGTGAACCGCGGATAGAGGCCACTGCCGACGATCCTCGGGCCGTACTCGCCTTGCTGGTCCATCCATTGGGCGTGCGTGAGGCCGGAGCGGTGGGCGGCGGCGCGGTCGCCGAGTTCGCCGAGGACGTGGCCCAGCACGAAGGCCGACAGGGTACCCAGGTTGGCCAGCATGTCGTCGGTCGAGAGGTCAAGGCCGTCGAAGGCCGACAGCGAGAGTTCCAGCCAGCGCAGGCTGTTCGGGCCGTGGTTGGTGCGCCGGAGGACAGGCCGGCCAGCCACGGGTGCCGTAGCGCGAGGCCGCGCTGCGCGCGGGCGATCGTGGCGAGGTCGGTGCGCCAGGGCCCGCTCAGCCGCGTGCCGGCGAGGGAACCCATGACCTCGTCGACCATCAGCTCGAGTACATCGTCCTTTTTGGACACATAGCGGTACAGCGAGGTCGTGCCGGCGCCCAGCGCCGAGGCGATGCGCCGCATCGACACGGCGTCCAGGCCCTCGGCGTCGGCGAGCTCGATGCCCGCGCGCGCCACATCGGCGCGGCTGTGGGCGGGGCGGGGGCCGCGCGTGCCGTGTTCGGGGCGCATCCAGATCACGGGGTAGTCCGCCACCGCCCGGGCCTCCTCGCCGACTCGAAAAACAAGCTATTGCGTACCCAGTTCGGTATACCAGGAACACTGTAACCGGGTTTTGGGGGCGAACATGGACTACGACGTCGTCGTGGCCGGTGCGGGGCCGGTCGGCCTGATGCTCGCCGCGGAGCTGAGGCTGGGCGGCGCCAGTGTGAAAGTCCTGGAGCGCGAGACGGAACGCCCGCCGGCGCGGTACGGCTCCATGGGCGCCCGCGCGCTCAACGCCCCCAGCGTCCACGCCCTGCACCTGCGCGGGCTTCTGCCCGAAGTCGAGTCCGCCGCCCTGTGGTGGTTCAACGAGCAAGCCCCGCAACGGGAACAACCACAATAAGACATCTTCGTCGGCCACTTCGCCGGCATCGGCGTCCGCGCCAGTCGACTCAAGCCGGACACGCAGCAGGAGTTCCTCGGTGCCGGCGTGGTCGCCCAAGCCGATCTCGAAACCATCCTCGAAGACCACGCCACCCGCCTGGGCGTGCACGTCGAAAGAGGCACCGAACTGGTCGGCTTCGAAGACGGCACCGTCCACACCACAGCCGGCACGATCACCACGAACTGACTGGTAGGCGCCGACGGCGGCCGCAGCACCGTCCGCAAGCTCGCCGGCTTCGAGTTCCCCGGCGAAGATCCCGTCTTCACCGGCCGCCAGGCGATCGTCGAGCTCGACGACCCGGCCGAACTCACCGCGGACGGCTGGCAGCGCACCGAAAACGGCTCCTACACCGTTGGCGGCTGGGCCCCCGAAGCCGGCAAAGCGCTGCGCACCCACACCGTCGAGTTGACCGCCCCCACCGACACCGGCCCCGTCACCCGAGAAGAACTACAAGCCAGCCTCCGGCGCACCACCGGCACCGACTTCAAGATCACCAAGCTCCATCAAGCCACCCGCTACTCCGACACCACCCGCCAAGCCACCACCTACCGGCAGGGCGACGTCCTCCTCGCCGGCGACGCCGCCCACGTCCACTCGCCGGCCGGCGGCCAAGGCCTCAGCGTCGGCCTCGGCGACGCCACCAACCTGGGCGGGAAGCTCGCCCTCGTCGTCCGCGAGCAGGCCCCCGAAACGCTCCTGGACACCTACACCGAAGAACGCCATCCCATCGGAGCCTGAGCCCAGCGCTGGAGCATGGCCCAAACCGCCCTCACCCAGCACCGCGGCGCCCGCGCCGACGCGCTGCGCGAGGTGATCACCGACCTCCTCGACACCCCCGACGGCGCCACCCACGTCGTCACGCGGATCAGCGGCACCTGGCAGCACTACGGCGAAGGGACCGACGAAACCCTCCTCGGCCACCGCGTCCCCGACCTCCCACTGGACGACGGCACCACCCTCGCCGCCCACTTCCGCGCGGGCAAAGCCGTCCTCCTCGACGCGGGCGCCAACGCCACAGCCACGGCCGCACCCTGGTCGGACCGCCTGACGATCACCACCGCCAGGCCCACCGCCTTCCCCGACCAGCCTCTCGCGGCCTTCATCCGCCCCGACGGTTACGTCGCCTGGGTGAGCCCCGGCCAAACCGACCTGCGCGCCGCCCTCACCACGTGGCTAGGTCGCCCCCGGACTGTCGGTGCCCCGACGTAGTCTGGAAGACGTGACCGACGCTCCACTGTCCGGACTCCTCCAAGCCATCCTCCCCGACCCCGCCCTGCGCGGGGTCGTCGAACGCGCCGGCGCCCCGCTGCTCGAGCTGCAGGGCGCCGTGACCGCACGTCAGCTGGTCGCCGCCGCGCTCGCCGAAGACGAATCCAGAGGCGGCGCGGGCCGCCACGTGCTGGCCGTGACCGCCACCGGCCGGGAAGCCGACGAGCTCACCGCCGCCCTCGAAGCCCTGCTCGGGCGCGAGAAGGTCGTCGATTTCCCCTCGTGGGAGACGCTGCCCCACGAGCGTCTCTCGCCGCGCGCCGACACCGTCGGGCGGCGCCTCGAGGTGCTGCACCGCCTGCACAAGGGCGACGACGAGCTCAAGGTCGTCGTCTCCACCGTCCGCAGCCTGATCCAGCCCATGGCCCCCGGCCTCGGCTCGCTCGACCCCGTCGACCTGGTCGTCGGCGAGGAGCAGAGCTTCGAAGGCTTGCTGGAGCGCCTGGTCGAGCTCGCCTACACCCGCGTGGACATGGTCGAGAAGCGCGGCGAGTTCGCCGTGCGCGGCGGCATCCTCGACCTGTTCGGGCCCACCGCGCAGCACCCCGTGCGCGTGGAGTTCTGGGGCGACGAGGTCAGCGAGATCCGCGCGTTCGCGGTCTCCGACCAGCGCTCCCTGCCGGGCGAGATCCAGCACGTCACCGCGCCGCCGTGCCGCGAGCTGCTGCTCACCGCCGACGTCAAGGCCAAGGCCGCCGAGCTCGCCGTCACGTATGAGGCAGACGCCCAGCTGGCCGAAATGCTCACGAAGCTCGCCGACGGCATCGCCGTCGAAGGCATGGAAGCCCTCATCCCGGTGCTGTGCGCCGGCGAGCTCACCCTGCTCACCGACGCCCTGCCGCGCGGCAGTCACGTGCTGCTCGCCGACCCGGAGAAGATCCGCGCCCGCGCCCACGACCTCGTGCGCACCGGCCAGGAGTTCCTCGAAGCCTCGTGGACCACGGCCGCGGCGGGCGGGCAGGCGCCCATCGACCTCGGTGCTTCGGCCTACCGCGACCTCGCCGAGATCGCCGAGCACGCGCAGGACACCAAGCGTGCCTGGTGGACGATCACCCAGCTGAGCAGCGAAGACCCCGACGTCTACCGAGTCGGCGTCGAGGCCGCGCCCGCTTACCGCGGCGAGTTCGACCGCGCGATGACCGACTTGCGCGCCCACGTGGCCGCCGGCGGCACCGGCGTGCTCGTGGTCGCGGGCCACGGCACGGCCAGCCGCGCCGTCGAGCAGCTCACCGCGGCCGAGGTCCCGGCGGCGCTGGCCGGCGAAGGCATCACCGAGGCCCCGCACGCCGGCGTCGTCACCGTCACCTGCGGCGCCCTCGTCGACGGCTTCGTCTCACCCGAGCGCGCCCTCGTGGTGCTCTCGGAAGCCGACCTCACGGGCCGCGGCGCCACTGCCGGAACGTCCACAAAGGACCTCAACGTCAAGATGCCGTCGCGGCGGCGCAACGCCGTCGACCCGCTGGCCCTGAAGGCCGGCGACTACGTGGTGCACAACCAGCACGGCATCGGCCGCTTCGTCGAGATGGTGCAGCGCACCGTCGCCGGCGCCACGCGCGAGTACCTGCTGCTGGAGTACGCGAGTTCCAAGCGCGGCCACCCCGGCGACCGCCTGTTCGTACCCACCGACCAGCTCGACGAGGTCTCCCGCTACGTCGGCGGCGAGCTGCCCACGCTCAACAAGCTCGGCGGCTCCGACTGGAAGAACACCAAGGCGCGCGCCAAGAAGGCCGTCAAGGAGATCGCGGCCGAGCTCGTGCAGCTCTACGCGGCCCGCCAGGCCGCGCCCGGCCACCCCTTCGGCCCCGACACGCCGTGGCAGGGCGAGCTCGAAGACGCGTTCCCGTTCACCGAGACCAACGACCAGCTCGCCGCCATCGACGAGGTCAAGGCCGACATGGAACGCGGCGTCCCCATGGACCGCGTGATCTGCGGCGACGTCGGCTACGGCAAGACCGAGATCGCCGTGCGCGCCGCGTTCAAGGCGGTGCAGGACGGCAAGCAGGTCGCCGTGCTCGTGCCCACCACGCTGCTCGCGCAGCAGCACCTGAACACCTTCACCGAGCGCATGCAGTCGTTCCCGGTCACCATCAAGGGCCTTTCGCGGTTCACGCACAAGGCCGAGTCCGACCAGGTCCTGGAGCAGCTCGCCGAGGGTGAGGTCGACATCGTCATCGGTACGCACCGCCTGCTGCAGACCGGAATCCGGTACAAGGATCTCGGCCTCGTGATCGTCGACGAGGAGCAGCGCTTCGGCGTGGAGCACAAGGAACACATCAAGGCGCTGCGCACCCACGTCGACGTGCTCACGATGTCGGCCACCCCCATCCCGCGCACGCTGGAGATGTCGCTCGCCGGCATCCGCGAGATGTCCACCATCCTCACCCCGCCGGAAGACCGGCACCCGATCCTGACGTATGTCGGCGGCTACGACGACAAGCAGGTCGGCGCCGCCGTCCGCCGCGAGCTCCTGCGCGACGGCCAGGTCTTCTACGTCCACAACCGCGTGTCCTCCATCGAGAAGGCCGCCAAACGCATCCGCGAGCTGGTGCCCGAAGCGCGCGTCGTGACCGCCCACGGCCAGATGAACGAGGACAAGCTCGAAAAGATCATCCAGGGCTTCTGGGAAAACGAGTACGACGTGCTCGTCTGCACCACGATCGTCGAAACCGGCCTGGACATCTCCAACGCCAACACCCTCATCGTCGAACGCGGTGACCTACTGGGATTGGCCCAGCTCCACCAGCTGCGCGGACGCGTCGGCCGCGGTCGTGAACGCGGCTACGCCTACTTCCTGTACCCGCCGGAAGCGCCGTTGACGGAGACCGCGCACGACAGGCTCGCGACCATCGCGCAGAACACCGAGCTGGGCGCGGGCATGGCCGTCGCGATGAAGGACCTGGAGATCCGCGGCGCGGGCAACATCCTCGGTGCCGAACAGTCCGGCCACATCGCGGGCGTCGGCTTCGACCTGTACGTGCGCCTGGTCGGCGAAGCCGTCGAAGCCTTCCGCCGCCACGCCGGCGCCGAGCCTTCGGAGGAAGAGGAACTCGCCGAAGTCCGCGTCGACCTCCCCATCGACGCCCACATCCCCCACGACTACGTCGAAGGCGAGCGGTTGCGGTTGGAGGCCTACCGCAAGATCGCGGCCGCGCCCGACACCGCGGGCCTCGACGCCGTGCGCGAAGAACTCATCGATCGCTACGGCCTGCCGCCCGCGCCCGTCAACCGTCTGCTTGCGGTGGCCGCCTTCCGCCACACCTGCCGCGCGGCGGGCGTCACGGAGGTTGCGGTGCAGGGCAACACCATCCGCTTCGCGCCATTGCCATTGGCCGATTCGCAAATGGTGCGGCTGAAACGCTTGTACCCCAAGGCGCTGTACAAGGCGGTGACCAACACCGTCTCCGTGCCCAAACCCACCGAAGGCCCGGCCGGCGGCCGCATGGGCGCGCCGACACTGCGCGATGTCGAACTGCTCGAGTGGTGCACGAAGCTCCTGAGCCAGCTCACGAAAAGCCCCGCCGTCGTGTGACGCTGTACGCGGCTGGGCACAGCGCGACCTTTGGGCGAACTACCAGCGGAAACGTTGGAGTGGAACCGGTTTCGACCGTACGCTTCCTCGCATGGACGACCGCTATTCGACCGTGCGCAGCCGCCAGCTCGGTGTCCGTCTGCGAGAGCTGATGGAAGAGCACCACTGGGGAGTGCGGGAAATGGCGCGCCGGTTGGGCTGGCCGCCCACCCGCATCTCCAACATGTTCAACGCGCGGCGGGGCAGCAAGTACATCGACGTGGTCAAGATGCTCACGCTCATGGGAGTGATCGGTGACGAGGCCGATGAGATCTACGCCCTGTGTGACGACCTCGATGAGCC
Source organism: Amycolatopsis sp. NPDC051373 (assembly GCF_040689465.1). Lineage (NCBI taxonomy): Bacteria > Bacillati > Actinomycetota > Actinomycetes > Pseudonocardiales > Pseudonocardiaceae > Amycolatopsis > Amycolatopsis sp. NPDC051373. The sequence goes on from NZ_JBFBAE010000034.1 coordinate 86,706, forward strand.
AGGACTGCTGGAGACCTATCCGAACCTGCCAGCGCAGGTGAAAACGTTGGTGTGGCACGAAGAGCGCGCGAGCGCGATCGCTGCATACCAAGAGATGATCGTGCCCGGCCTTCTGCAAACTCCGGCCTATGCACGAGCGCTGGCCGAGGAAGCTGGCACGGTGCCTGACCGTGACGACCTTGATCAGCTGATCTTCGCGCGCATGTCGCGGCAGACGCTCCTGAGCCGGCAGCCTCTCATCACGTTCGACTTCTTCTTGCACGAGTTCGTTCTGCGACTTGAGGTGGGCAGGACTGACAAGAGTGTGATGTCGGGGCAGCTGCACCACCTCTTGCAGCTGGCGGTTCGGCCGAACGTTTCGATCCGGATCGTGCCCGCAGCGCTCGGTGGTCACGCTGCGGTGGCAGGTCACTTCCAGCTGATCGATTCGGAGGACTTCGGGCCGGTTGCGTATATCGACAGCGAGGTGGCTTCGCTCTTCCTGGAGAAACCTGAGGAGATCAAGGCCTATCGAGGTGTTCTTAAGCGCCTTGGTAGCGCTGCGCTCGGTGAGGCAGAATCGAGGGAGCTCGTAGCCGACATGGCCATCGAGCTCTACTCACCAGGAGAGCAGTCGCATGTCCCTCGAATGGCGCAAGAGCAGCTACAGTCCCAATGCCGGTGACTGCGTGGAGGTTGCGACCGGTCGCGAGGTGCTCGTTCGCGACACGAAGGACCGCGAGGGCGGCCACCTCACCGTCCCCGCGGTTGCCTGGCAGGAACTTCTCAGCCGCTTGAACTGAGCTGGAACATCGGCGGCTCACCTGTTGCCAGCTGTAAACGGACTTCCTCTTTCGGCGTAGGCACCGCGCCCGCGCCGGCCATCGGCAGGGGCCGGGGGTGTCGCGGCACGCGTGAGCCTGAGCCGCCGCCGCGGCCGGGGTACACCAGCAGCCCGTGTTCGGGGTCGGGGACGGCGTCGAGGGCGGCCGTCACTGCCGGGAGGCCGCGGAACCGGTCGCGTTGTGCCTCCGTGGCGAACTCGATCTCGAGCGTGACGCCCCACCGGTGGACGTGCCACGTCCACTGTTCGGCGCCATGGGTCAGGGCGGCTTCGGTGAGGTTGTCGCCGTGCGCGCGTTGCCAGCTGTGCGCTGCGAACTCCCCATCGAGAACCTCGATCGACAACCACGAGTCCATTTGTCGACAATAATGCTTCGCGCACCCCGATGGTGTTGCGTTTCGGGGGCGGCGGTGTGAGAGGGTATGGCCTGTGATGCGGATCATGGGGCGCCTCGGCTCGAAAAAACGGTCTAGCGCGCTGGTGGGTGTCGTTGCCAGTGGTCTCCTGCTCGCCGGGTGCGGCGCCGGCCCCAGCCAGGTGGGCACCGCGGCCGTCATCGACGGCCAGGTCACTACCATCGACCAGGTGCAGGGCCTGCTGGACAAGGCCGTCCAGGAGCAGCCGTACGCGCAGCAGCTCGCCGCGCAGCACAAGCTCGACCTGGTGGGCCGGGAGATCGTGCGCCAGCAGCTGCTCCACGCCGTGGTGCGCAAGGCCGCCCAGAAGGAAGGCCTCTCCACCGACGACGCCGCCATCTCCGCCGCGATGTCGCAGGGCGATCCGCTGGCCGGGGCGCTGCCGGAGAACCTCGCGCAGGACCAGCCCGCGGCCGTGACGCAGCTCGTCTGGCGCGTACGTGACCACCGTGAGGCGATCACCGACCAGTACCTGGAGCAGAAGCTCGCGGCGAAGTACCTGCCGACGCTGTCGGTGAACTTCGACTACACGAGCATCGGTGCGCCGACGTCCGACAGCGAAGCGCCGGCCATCGACGCGGCGACCGCGCGGAGCCAGGCCATCGCGAAGGCCGAGGAATACGCGGCCAACCCCAACGCCATCCAGGCCGAGATCCAGAGCGGCGCGCAGGGCAACGTCGGGCAGCAGGCGCCGGCGCTGTCGTCGCCGGAGGACGCCGCGACGGTGCTGTTCGGCGTTCCGGCGAACACGGCCATCGCGTTCCAGCCGAACCCGACGTCGGCGCCGACGTGGTGGGTCACGGCCATCGTGCGGCAGCGCGCCACCGACAAGCCGGTGGCCACCGACCAGGTCCAGCAGCCGACGCCCGACCAGATCGGGGCGATCGGGGTGCGGTTGCTGCAGCCGTACGTGAACGACGTGGACTACAAGATCAACCCGCGCTACGGCGTGTGGGACCCGGTCGGCATGGACCTCGCGGCCAACGCGAACAGCTTCCAGGGAATCGTGCTGCCGGTCCGGGGTAGTGCTCCGGCTCAGCAGTGAACTCAGCAGTGAGCGGGTCGGTTGTCGTCGTCGCGCATGGGGCGACGGTGCCGGCCGAAGCGGTCGGTTTGGTGCGTGGCGCCGCTGTGTACGCGGCTTCGGACGTTGACGCTGCGCAGTTCGGCGTGGCGCCGGTTCCGTCCGGTGTTTCCGGTGATTTCGTGCTGATCACCGGGTCGACGTCGTCGCCGGAAGCTGCCGCGCTGGTGGCCGCGGGTGCGCGCGTGATCGAGGCTCCGGTGGCGCCGCTGGTGGAAGCCGCCGAGGTCATGGACCGCCTGCGCTCGCCCGGCGGCTGCCCGTGGGACGCGGTGCAGACGCACGAAACGCTCCGCCAGTATCTGGTCGAGGAGACCTACGAGCTGCTCGACGCCATCGAGGAGAACGACCGCGAGGCCCTGCGCGAAGAGCTCGGCGACGTCCTCCTGCAGGTGCTCTTCCACGCTCGCGTGGCCGCGGAGGACGCCGAGGATCCGTTCACGATCGACGACGTCGCGCGAGCGTTGACGGCGAAGCTCGTCGGGCGGCACCCGCACGTGTTCACCGACGCGGCGAAGGTGGCCACGGTCGACCAGCAGAACCTGAAGTGGGAAGAGCTCAAGCAGGCGGAGAAGCAGCGTCGCTCCATTGTGGACGGTGTTGCGCTCGGCCAGCCGGCGGTCGCGTTGGCCGCCAAGCTCGGGCAACGCAGTGGGCGGGCGGGGATTCCGCTGGACCTGTTCCCGGCCGGCTCCGATCCGGCCTCGCGGCTGTTCCGCACGGCGGCCACGGCGCGCCGGGCGGGCACTGACCCGGAGGGTGAGCTGCGGGCCGTCGCGAAGCAGTTCGAGCGTGACATCCGGGCGGCTGAGGAAGCGGCGCGGGACGCGGGCGTGGAGCCGTCGACGTTGGAAGCGGACGGCTGGCGCAAGTTCTGGCCGTAACGGGCATTTCGGGTTTTCTTTTTTCGCGATGCGATGGTGCGGTGGGCGCCTGTTCGGCCACGCTGTGTGCCCTGGGCGGTACGTCACGCAGTGATCGCGCGCACTCCCGCGTGCCTTCTGTCCCGGGTGGACCGACGATGGTGGCTGGCTGGTCGTCGGTGGAGGAGTTGGGTATGAGCGTGCTGGACGGGATTCTCGAGGGTGTCCGCGAGGATCTGGAGGAGCGCAAGCGGTCGACGTCGCTGGCCGACCTGCAGGCGCGCGTCCGTGATCTGCCGCCGACGCGGGATCCGCTGCCGGCGTTCCGCGCACCCGGCGTGTCGATCATCGCCGAGGTGAAGCGCAAGAGCCCGAGCAAGGGCGCGCTCGCCGACATCACCGACCCGGCCGCGCTCGCGGGCCAGTACGAGCAGGGCGGTGCGGCGGCCATCAGTGTGCTGACGGAGCGTCGCCGGTTCGGCGGGTCGCTGGCGGACCTCGAAGCCGTGCGGGCGCGGGTGGACGTTTCGGTGCTGCGCAAGGACTTCATCGTGGAGCCGTACCAGCTGTGGGAGGCGCGGGCGTTCGGCGCGGATCTGGCGTTGCTGATGGTCGTCTCGCTCGAGGGTTCGCTGCTCGACGACCTGCACGGCCTCGCGGTGGAGCTGGGCCTGACGCCGCTGGTGGAATCGCACACGGCCGGTGAGCTGGAGCGCGCGGTCGCTTGCGGGGCGCAGGTGCTGGGGATCAACGCGCGTGACCTCACGACGTTGGAGGTCGACCGGACCGTGTTCAAGGAGCTCGGCCCGCAGATCCCGGCCGACCGCGTGCGCGTGGCGGAGTCGGGCGTGGCCGGCCCGGGTGACGTCGCGGAGTACCGCGGCTGGGGCGCGGACGTCGTCCTGGTCGGCGAGGCGCTGGTGCGCTCGGGCGACCCGGTGACGTCCGTCCGCGACTTCATCCAGGGTTAGGGCTTCAGGACGATCCGGCCGAAGACCTCACCGTCGTCCATCTTCCGGTGGGCCAGTGCGGCTTGGTCGAGCGGCAGGATCTCGTGGACGACGCTTTGGAACCTGTCGTCGTCGAACTGCTCCAGGCGCACTTGTCGCAGCTCCTCGCGGGGCACGGTGTCGGCGCTGAAGGTCATGAACGACAGGGACTTCTGGAAGTTCTGCAGGAGCTTCGCGGCGAAGTCGCCGGGGGGCATCCCGCCGACCACGCCGACCACGACGAGGCGGCCGTTGGGGTTGAGCTTGTCGAAGAAGTCCGGCAGGTTCGGGCCGGCGATCAGGTCGATGATGACGTCGTAGGTGCCTTCGCCGGTCCCCGCGCGGTCCAGGACTTCCGTCGCGCCGAGCTTCTTGAGGCGCCCACCTCGCTCTCGGTTCGAGGTCGTGACGGCCACCGTTTTGGCACCGTTTCGCGCCGCCAGCTGAACCGCCGACACCCCGATGCTCCCGGCCGCCCCGCGCACCAGCACGGACTCGCCGGCCTCGAAGTGCGCGTGCGCCAGCGCGAAGTGCGCGACGGCTCCCGAGGTGCCGATGGCCACGGCATCTTCGCTGGTCAGAGCCTCGGGGATCGGCAGGAAATCACTGGCCACCGCTTTTTCGGCGTACCCGCCGCCCGTGCCGGTGAACGCCCACACCCGCCGGCCCTTCAGGTTCTCGTCGAGGCCCTCGCCGACCGCGACGACCGTCCCGGCGACTTCGCTGCCGGGGATGTGGCCGGGTTTGAAGCCGTAACTGCCGAGCGTGCCGCGCCGGATCACCGCGTCGACCCCGCCGACCCCGATGGCCTCGGTCTCGATCAGCACCTGCCCCGCACCGGGCGAGGGCTCCGGTGTCTCGATGACCCGCAACCCCTCGGGCGGCCCGAACTCCTGAATCGCCACTGCTTTCACCTGCGTGTTCTCCTCTCGATCTCGCACCCGACGCTAACGGACGGGGGCGTCCGTTTCGGCTAAAGTGAGAGCGTGACGGCTCGTTTGCCTCAGACCTCGCACCCCGACTCCGCGGTCTCGGGCGTTGCTGCTTCGGCCGCTGCGGCCTCGCGCGCCGCCCTGGGCTCGGACGCCGCTGCGTCGGGCCCGGCGGCGCCGCGCGCTGTTGCCTCGCGCGCCGCTGTCCTGCCTGTGGATGCTGTGCGTTCGGCTGCTTCGGGCCCGGCGATGCCGAGTGCTGCTGCTTCGCGGGCGGATGTTGTGCGTTCGGCTGCTTCGGGCCCGGCGATGCCGAGTGCTGCTGCTTCGCGGGCGGATGCTCTGCGTCCGGCTGCCTCGGGCCCGGCCATGCTGAGCGCTGCTGCTTCGCCTGCGGATGCCATGCGCCAAGCTCCCTCGGACCCCGCCACGCCGAGCGCTGCTGCTCCGTCGGCGACTGTCTCGCGCCCCGCCACCCCGCGCTCTGCTGTTCCGCCCGCAGCGGCCTCGCGCGCCGACGTCGGTGACTCGGCCGCTTCGCGCACCCTCCGCTCCGACGCCCGCGACAACCACGACCGCATCCTCACCGCGGCCCGCGAGGTCTTCGCCGCTGAAGGCCTCGACGTCCCGATGCGCGAAATCGCCCGCCGCGCCGGCGTCGGACCCGCCACGCTCTACCGCCACTTCCCGACCAAGGAAGACCTGGCGGGCGCGGCTTTCGCGGACCAGCTCCAGGTCTGCCGGCAGATCGTCGACGAGGGCCTCGCGACCCCCGGCCCGTGGCTCGGCTTCTGCCTGGTGATCGAAAAACTGTTCGACGTCCACGCCCGCGACCGCGGCTTCACCGCGGCCTTCCTCTCGCGCTTCCCGCGCGCCTTCGACTTCACCACCGCCCGCGACTCCGCCCTCACCTCGATCGCCGAACTGGCCCGCCGCGCCAAAGCCACGGGCCACCTCCGCCCCGACTTCGTGGTCGACGACCTGGTCCTGGTCCTCATGGCCAACAACGGCATCCATGCCACCTCGCCCGCCGCGCGCGTCGCGGCTTCGCGTCGCTTCGCCGCACTCGCCATCCAGGCCTTCCGCGCCACCCCGCAGCCGTCACCGCTCCCACCCGCGGCTCGCCTGCCTCTGCACCCGGTGGTGTGACCACGGCGGTGCTGGTCGGCGGTTGTCGGTGCTTCTCGTCGTTTCGCCGTGTTGGCGGTCCAGGCCTGTCGCGCCGCTCCTCAGCCGTCTCTCACCGGTGGTCCGCATGTCCTCTGCGCGCGGTGGTGTGAGCACGGTGGCGCTGGTCGGCGGTTGTCGGTGCTTCTCGTCGCTTCGCCGTGTTGGCGGTCCAGGCCTGTCGCGCCGCTAGGCAGCCGTCTCCCACTGGTGGTGGCCCGCTGCCCGCTGCACCCGGTGGTGTGACCACGGCGGTCTGCCCGCCTCCGCCGGCCGACGAATTCCGCCTTCCCGATGGCGCGGCCCTGCGCCGATCGGCCCGACATGCCTGTCGCTCAGGTGACGGACTCGCGCAGCCGCCCACGCGCTCCGCGTGGCAACGCCGGATTCCCGTGGCGCCGCGAGCACGCCGGAGCATCCACGCCACCTCGTCCTTCGCGCGCGTCGCGGCGCTTCGCCGCCCTCGCCGTCCAGGCCTTCCGCGCCACCCCGCAGCCGTCACCACCCCCACCTGTGGCCCACCTGCCCCTGCACCCACTGGTGTGACCCAAACCACACAACCCCGAGAACCGTGGGATGATTCGCGGCGTCTTGCCTGATGTGAAGCACCAGAAGCCCGCGCCAGAGGTGGACGAGGAACAGCTCGTCCGCCGAACTGCGCGGGGCGATCGAGCGGCGTTCGAGGAGTTCTACCGTCGCACGGCGCCGTGGTTGGCGGTGCGGTTGAGGCGCCGCTGTGCGGATGAGCAGGTTGTCTCCGAGGTCATGCAGGAGACGTACCTGGCGGTGTGGCGGGCGGCCGGGTCGTTCGCGGGGGCGGCGGCCGGCGGGTCGGCGGTCGGGTGGGTGTGGACGATCGCCGCGAGAAGGCTGGTTGACGCGTTTCGGCGGAGGGCGCAGCACGCGCAGGTGCCGACCGTGACGCAGGTCGACGTCACCGCGCCGGCGGCGGAGGAGGAAGCGCTCAGGGGCACCGTCGGCGACGAGGTGGGCGACGCGTTGCGCACGCTCGCCCCCGAGCTGCGGCAGGTCCTGCAGGCGATGGTGCTCGACGGGCTGTCTGTCCGCGAGACCGCCGTGCTGCTGGGGCTGCCGGAAGGAACTGTGAAGACGCGGGCGCGCCGTGCGCGGATCGCCATGCGAGAGGCACTGGCATGAAACACGTCCCGGATCGACTCCTCACCGGCTACCTCGAAGGCGGCAAGCTGCCGGCGGACGAGGAGTGGGCCGCCGAGGCCCACCTTGAGACGTGTGCCGTCTGCCGCGCGCGGCTGGCGCAACTGTCCACATCAGACTCGCTGGTCACCGAAGTCTGGAATGGACTCCAGGCCCAGCTCACCACCAAGCCACAACGCGTACCCGGCCGCTTCAAGGCTCGCAGCTGGGCGACCCCGGTGATGCTGCCGTGGCTGGTGATGACGGTGCTGGTGGCGGTCGTGGCGGTGCTGCTCGACCGCGGGTTCCAGGGCAACCTGTCGTTCGTCCAGATTTTCGCGCCGGTGCTGCCGGTGCTGGGCGTCGCGGCGTCGTGGTCACGCGGTCTCGACCCGGCGTACGAACTGGTCGCCGCCAGTCCACGTGCTGGTCTGGACCTCGTTCTTCGCCGCACCACGGCGGTACTGGTGGCCGTGGTTCCCGTGCTGCTGGTCGCGGGTTGGCTCACCGGCACGAATCTGGGGCTGGCGCTGCTACCGAGCCTCGCGTTCACCACGGGAACTCTGGCGCTGGGCGGGCTCATCGGCGTGAGCCGGGCGGCGTTGGTGCTGGTGGCCGCGTGGATCGCGGTGCTGGTGCTGCCGACGTTGGCCAAAGGGTCTTCGTTCGCACTGCAACCGGGATCGCTCCCGGTCTGGGGCGGGATCTTCGCGTTGACGGCCGTGGTGGTGGTGCTCCGCCGGAGCGCTTTCACCCGGCTCGACGCGCACCACTGAGGGAGGAAGGGGACAATGGACATGCGGGCAGTCGAAGCCGCTGAGGTCGCTCCGTCGACCTATGCCTGGGAAATCCAGGCGGAAGCGCTGAAAGTACGGGTGGGGCGGCGGAAAATGGCCGTCGATGGCCTGGATTTGTCCCTGGGCAAGGGAGTCCACGGCCTGCTCGGGCCCAACGGGGCCGGCAAGACCACGCTGATCAGAGCACTGGCGACAGTGCTCCGGCCGGCGGAAGGCGGGCTGGCGCTGCTCGGTGAGTCGGTCGGGGGACACATCGACCAGCGCCGCCTGCGCCGGCGGATCGGGTACTTGCCGCAGACGTTCGGTTATTACAAGCGGTTCACGGTGCGGGAGTTCGTCGAGTACCTGGCGTGGTTGAAGGAGATGTCCAAACAGGACATCCCCGCCGCCGTGCAGCGCGCGATCGAGCGCGTGGGCCTCGCCGACCGCGCCGACGACAAGCTCAAAACCCTGTCGGGAGGCATGGTCCGCCGCGTCGGTATCGCGCAGGCCATCGTGAACGACCCGCAGATTCTGCTGCTGGACGAGCCCACCGCGGGCCTCGACCCGGCGCAGCGCGTGCGGTTCCGCGAGCTCATGGCGCAGCTCGGACAGGACGCGTGTGTCGTCGTGTCCACGCACCTGGTGGAAGACGTCGCCACGGCGTGCACCGATGTGGTGCTGTTCGCCGAGGGCAAGCTCGTCTTCCAAGGCACGCCCGACCAGCTGGCCGCCGCGGGCACTCCCGAATACATCGGCGACAGCCCCATCGAACGCGGCTACTCGGCGCTGCTCAACCACGACCGGGGGAGGGGTTCCTGGTGAGCGTGCTGCGCACCGAGGCGCGGCGGACGATCGCGCCCTGGCTCTTGTTCGTGCTCCTGGCCGTGGGGCTGGGGTTCTTCTTCCTGTTCAGCGGGCCGTGGTGGAAGGACGCCAGCGCCTGGAACCTGCAGTGGACGCCGTCGATCCTGTGGTCGCGCTACCTGCTTTCCCTGCTGTGGCCCATCATCGTGTGCGCCGCGGCGATCCAGGGGATGCGCGATCGACGGTCCGGAATGGACGAACTGTTGGCCACGACCCGCTGCCCGTCGCGCGGCGCACCGCGAAGGTCGGGCTGGTGATCGGACTGTCCGCGGTGGTCGGTTACCTCGTGATCGTCGCGGTCGGGCTCGGGCAGGTGATCGCGAACGACGGGATGTTCACCTTCACGTGGGTGCTGCCGTTGCTCGTCGGCGTCGCTTCGGTAGTGGCGGGTGCCGCCGTCGGGCTCGCCGTCGGCCGGCTGCTGCCGCACCCGCTGACGGCGCCGGCCGCCGGGGTCGTGGCGCTGGTGGTGGGCGTGTTTCTACAGACCGCGGAGGTGCGCGGGAGCGCGGTCCAGGCGACGGTGCCGAACCGCATCGCGCTGCTCTCGCCCGCGGGTGGGCAGCCGTACAGCGCTTTCGTGGACCCGGTTCCCTCGGTGTCGATCGGTCAGCTGTGCTGGCTGATCGGCCTGGCGGCGACGGGGTTCCTGGTGCTGGCGGCCCGGCGCTGGTTCGCGGTGTTGCCGGCCCTTGTCGGGCTGGCCGTCGCCATCCCGATCTTCCCAGCCGCGGTGACCGACAACTTCGTCGACAACCCCAGCGCCGCCGCGCCCGTGTGTGAAGGTCCGGTGTGCGTCACCACCCTGCACGCCGAATGGCTGTCCACTGTGGCCGGACCGGGCAAGGACGCCTTGGCCTTGCTGGCGAAACTGCCTTCCGCGCCGACGCACATCGTCGAGACGACGACATCGGAGAACCGGTCCCACGGCCCCGGCGACCCGTCCGCGCTCGTCATCCGCCGCGACGCCTTCGCGCTTCGTGACGTTTCCGGCCACGACCTCGAGTACGAGCTCCTCGCGACCGCCCCGTTCTGCTCCACCGAGCCAACCGCCACGAAGGCGCACTACATCATCGCCTCCTGGCTGCTCGGCGACCCGGGCGCGCCGCCCCACTCCGACGTCTACGGTTCCTGGCTGACCACACCGGTGCACGACGTGGGGACGCAGTTGCGCGCCCTGCCCGCTTCCGAGCAGCTCGCACGCGTTTCCGCTGCGTACCAGGCTCAGCGGACGTGTTCGGGTGACCCGTACGCCTTGCTGACCGGGGCGTCGCGATGAGGTGGCTGACGCTCTACGCCCGCTCGCGCCGCCTGCCCGCGTCCCTCGCGGCGCTGGCCCTGTGCCCGGTCGTGATCCGGATCCTGGCGGGCGCCGACTGGTCCGTGCTATTCGCCTCGCTGGCCCTCGGCGCGGCCATCGCCGTCGCGGCCACCGGGCTCTCGGGCCAAGACGTGGACCTCGACCGCACGGCCGCGTTCGGCTGGTTCCCGCGGCGGCTCGTGCACTTGGTCCTGCTGGGTTTCGGGGCGGTCGGTGTCCTGCTCCTGTTGCGCGCCTCCGCGGTCCCGGCCTCCGTCATCGTGCGCGACGGCCTCGGCCTCGTCGGCCTCGCGGGCCTGGCCGCGTTCGCCTTCGGTGGCCAGTTCGGGTGGACGCTGCCCTTGCTGTGGCTCGTGCTCGCCCTCTTCGCGCCGTCCGACCCGGCGGGTCTGTTCCACGTGCTGGCGTGGCCACTGCAACCGTCGGACGTCGCCGTCTCGTGGTGGCTCGCGGGCGCTCTTTTCCTGGCGGGCGCGGGGGTGTACTCGGCGGCGGGGGCGCGCCGCTGAGCCTGGGGGGACCGCCGGTTGTCGTACTCGCACGAGGGGCGGGTGCGGCAACCGGCTTTTTTAGTCGCCTTGACCACGGCCGAAGCGATCGGTGGCGGCGACGATCGCCGCGGTCATGCTGCCGCCGCCGTGACCGGTGTCTTCGAGCACCACGAGCTCGCTTCCGGGCCAGGCCCGGTGCAGCGCCCAGGCTGTGCCGAGCGGACCGCTGACGTCGTAACGCCCGTGGATCAACACGGCGGGAATCCCGTGGAGCCGCTCGATGTCACGCAACAGCTGCCCGTCGTCGAGAAAGCAGCCGTGGGACCAGTAGTGCGTGACGATCCGGGCGAAGGCCAGCTGAAACGCCGGCTCGGCAACCGACAGGAACGGTGCGGCGTCGGGGGCCAGCGACATGTGCGTGTCCTCCCACTCGCACCACCCGCGTGCGGCCTTGGCGCGGACCTCAGGATCGGGGTCGTGGAGCAGCCGGCTGTAGGCGGCGGACAGGTCGCCATCGCGTTCGGCGGCGGGTACGCCGTCGCGGAACTGTTCCCACTCGCGCGGGAAAACGCGGCCCATGTCACGAGTGATCCAGTCGGTGTCGCGGCGGTCGCCGTTGGTCACGGCCGCGAGCACCAGCTCAGTCACGCGCTCCGGATGTGCCTGCGCGTAGGCGAGAGCGAGCGTGACGCCCCACGAGCCACCCCACACGAGCCAGCGCTCGATTCCCAGGTGGACCCGCAGGGCCTCGATGTCGGTGACGAGGTGCTGGGTGGTGTTCGCCGACAGGTCGACGACCGGGTCGGTTGCCGAAGGGGTGCTGCGCCCGGAGTTGCGCTGGTCGAACAGGACCACGCGGTAGCGGTTCGGGTCGAATAGACTCCGCGTTCTCGGAGAGCTCCCCGAGCCGGGACCACCGTGCAGCGCGACGGCCGGCTTGCCGTCGGGGTTGCCCGACACCTCCCAGTACAGCGAATGGCCGTCGCCGACCTCCAACATGCCTGACTCGTGTGGCTCGGTCGAGGGGTGACGCCCGTCGTCGGATTTGCTCGCCATGCAGACATGATCTCGCACCGGCGCCCGGTGCGAGGGCGGAAGCGTGAATGCGCCCGTTCGTCACCACGGACGGGCTGCTCGGACGCCGATTGGTGGTGCTGATTGAACAGCCCTGCTGGCTTTTGAACACGCCTGTTCAAGATGCTCGGGAAGGCGAGGCCGCGTCGTTCATCCACGCGGCCCGTCGCGAGCAGTTGGTGCGGTGTGCGATCGAGCTGATCGCCGAGGTGGGGCCGGCGAAGGCGTCGACGGTGCGCATCGCCGAGCGCGCCGGGGTCAGCCGAGGCGTATTGACCTACCACTTTCGCGACCGGGCCGAGCTGATCGAGCAGGTGGTGCGGTCGGTGTACGACCTCGGGCTGGAGTTCCTGGGGCCGCGGATGGGGGCGGCGGCGTCGCCGCGCGAGGCGTTGCTGACGTTCATCGGCGGCAGCGTCGAGCTGTACGCCGCGCACCCGACCGAGATGGCCGCGCTCGGCAAGATCTACTCGGACAAGGACGGTGTGCCCCGTGCCGGGCACCACCGGCACACGCGGGAGATGGCGGACCTGGCGGCCGGTCTGCGCGCGGGCCAGGAGCAAGGCCAGTTCCGCGCGTTCGACGTGGACGTCATGTGCGCCACCGTCCGCGGTGCGCTGGACGCGGAGCTGGCCCACATCGCCGGCGGCGGTTCCGTCGAGCCGTACGCGTCGGAATTGCAGACCCTTTTCGCCCTCGCAACCACTGCGACACCCACTGCACCAAGGGGAGACTGATGAGGCTCCACAGGATCGTCGCCGCCGCAGCCGTAGTCGTGATGGCGTTGTCCCCCGCGACCGGCACCGCGGCTGCGGCACCCGAGGACGCGCCGCTGACCGTACGGGTCGACACCGGCCTGCTGCACAGCGACGCGAATGCGACCACCCGCCACTTCCTCGGCGTGCCCTACGCGAAACCGCCGGTCGGCGCGTTGCGCTGGGTCGCACCGCAACCCGCGGTCCCGTGGTCCGGCGTCCGCGAGGCCACGAAGGCCGGCAGCCAGTGCCCGCAGACCGCGGCCGGGCCGGGACAACCCGCGTCGGCCGATGAGGACTGCTTGTTCGTCAACGTCACCACCCCGCGCAAGGTGGCGCCGGGTGCCAAGCTGCCCGTGATGGTGTGGTGGCACGGCGGCGGCTACACCAGCGGCGCCGGCGACGGCTACACCGCCGACCGGCCGGCCGACCAGGGCAACGTCATCGTCGTGACGCTCAACTACCGCCTCGGCATCGTCGGCTGCTACGGCCTCCTCGGCCTGCGCGGATTGGGCACCTTTGGGCTGCAGGACCAGATAGCCGGCCTGAGGTGGGCCAAGCGCAACGCGGCCGCGTTCGGCGGGAATCCGAACAACCTGACCATCTTCGGCGAGTCGGCCGGCGGCATGTCGGTGTGCGCGATGCTGACCTCGCCGCAGGCCCGGGGCCTGGTCGACAAGGCGATCATGTCCTCCGGATCGTGCCTGCTGAACTGGCCGGCCGGCGCGTTGTTCCCGGGCGCGCCCGCGGACCGGCTATACGTCGCTGCGGCAGGACCAGGCCGAACGGCCTCGAGGCCGCGCGCGGCAAGGGCTGCCAGAGCGACGAACTCGCGTGCATGCGCGGCAAACCGGCCGCGGACCTGGTGGCGCTCAACCGGAGTTTCTCCGACCACCTCGCCTACGGCACGCCCGTGCTGCCGCTGGACCCGGCGACGGCGTTGCAGCGCGGCCTGTTCCTGCGCGTGCCGGTGATCTCCGGCGGAAACCGTGACGAGGAGCGCGCGTTCGTCGGCGGCGCCGTGATGGCCGACCCGACCCTGATCACCGACCAGACCTACCCGGCTCTGCTGCAAGCCGCCTTCGGGGCAAGCGCCGGCCGCGTGGCCGCCCAGTACCCGTTGGCGCGCTACGGATCCGCGCCACTGGCCTGGGCCACCGTCACCACCGACGCCGGCTGGGCCTGCCCCACGGTGACCGCCGACCAGGAGCTGGCCCGGCACACGACCGTGTACCCGTACGTGTTCGCGGATCCCCACGCCCCGAACGTCAACGGGATCAACGTCCCCGGGTTCTCCCCGGGCGCCGCGCACGCGTCCGACCTGCCGTACCTATTCGACCTGGGTGGTCTTGACCTGCTGAAAACCCAGCCGCGGCAGGACCTGGCGGCGAGCATGATCGCGTACTGGACCGCCTTTGCCCGGACCGGCGACCCGAACCACGCCGGAGCACCGAGGTGGTCCGCCGGAACGGCGCACGCGCGGCTTCAGCTGGTGCCGAACCAGATCCAGCCGGCGGACGCGGCGGCCGAGCACCGGTGCGGATTACGGTCGACGATCCGGTAGCGGCCTCAGACGTTGCGGTTGTTCGGCTTCATCTCCAGCGGCGGCACATCGGCGTTGTCGATGCCCATGCTGATGATGCGTTCCGGGTGGAGCCGGATGACCGCTCCGTCGAGGTGCCCGTCCGGCGCGAACACGTCGGTCAGCACCTCCGCGCGGCCGCGGATCTCCAGGCAGCGCACGCGCATCGGGTTCAACGACGGCCGATCGTCCACCACGAAGGCGGCGCGGCCGTTGGCAGCGACGTTGCGGTACTTGCGGCTCTGCGTGAGGTGGTAGCCGGTGATGTCGATGGCCTTGGCCTCGGCGTTGTAGGTGAAGCCCACAGGGCTGACCTGCAGGGTCCCGTTCGGCTGCTGCGTGGCGAGCCGCCCGAGACCCTGCGTGGCGAGGTAGTCGAGTTCTGCTGAGGTGAACATGCACTCCACCGTGCAAGTTCAACCCCACTTGAAGTCAAGCGAACAGGCCGTCGCCCCAGTTCGAGGTCGGGGTCAGGCCCGGCGGAACCGCGAAGTGCGCCGAACCCGTGTGCTGCACGTACTCCATCATCGCGTCCTTCGACGACAGCGCCTGCTGCATGGGCACGTACTGCTTGCGCGTATCGCGGTTGAAGGCCAGGAAGAACAGGCCGGCTTCGAGGTGGCCGACGCCGTCGGAACCGTCGACGAAGTTGTAGCCACGCCGCAGGATCCGGGTCCCGTTCAACGTCTGGTGCGAAGCCAGGCGGATGTGCGCGTCGTCCGCGATCAGCGGCACGCCGCCCTCGCCGCGGACGCCCAGGTCGACCTCGTCGAACTCCGCCGTCTGGCCCAGCGGCGCGCCGGAACCCTTGGTGCGGCCGACGATCTGCTCCTGGCCCTCCAGCGGCTCGCGATCCCACGTCTCGATGTGCATCCGGATCCGCCGCGCCACCAGGTACGAGCCGCCCGCCATCCAGGCCTGGCCGTCGCCGGCCACGGCCCACACCTCGTCGCGCAGGAAATCGGTGTCCTCGGACTTGATGTTGTTGGTGCCGTCCTTGAAGCCGAACAGGTTGCGCGGCGTGGCCTGCTCGCGCGACGTCGACGCGCTGCGCCCGAAGCCGAGCTGCGACCAGCGCACCTCCGTGACGCCGAAGCCGAGCCGCGCGAGGTTGCGCACGGCGTGCACGGCGACCTGCGGGTCGTTGGCGCACGCCTGGATGCACAGGTCACCGCCGGTGCGCGCGGGGTCGAGCTTGTCCTTCGGGAACAGCGGCAGGTCGATCAGCTGCGCCGGCCGCTTCGACGCGAGCCCGAACCGGCCGTCGAACAGCGACGGGCCGAAGCCGATCGTCAACGTCAGGTCGGACGCCGGCAGATCCAGCGCCTCACCCGTGTCGCCGGGCGGGGCTTCAGCGGCGCCGCCGACGGCTCCGTTGGGCACGACCTCCTGCCCGGCCGTCATCCGCCGTGCCGCCGAAGTCCACGTGCGCAGCAGCTGCCGCAGCTCGCCGACGTCGGTCGTCGTCACGTCGAACGCGGCGAAGTGCAAGTTCTGCTGGGTCGGCGTGACGATGCCGGCCTGGTGCTCGCCGTGGAAGTCCACAGTGGTCACCGCGGCCTGTGCGGTGGAGCCACCCATCCTGTCGATGCCGACCCCGGCCGCCGCTCCCGCGCCGGCCAGGGCGACCCCCGCTCCCGCCAGGCCGAACAGCTTCCTACGGGAGACGCGGGTGCCCTCTTCGTTCACTTCGACACAACCTCCGCGACCTTGCTCAGCGGCTCGCTCAGCGCGTCGACCGCCGAGGCGAACGCCTTGATCTCGTCCTGCGACAGCTGGTTGTAGTACTTGAACCCGTCACCCACACGCGTCTTGTCCAACAGTGACTGCACTCCTGTGAACTGCTTGTCCAGAGTGGACACCAGCGCCGGGTCGCGATCCTGCAGGATCGGGCGCAGCGAAGCGATCGCGCCCTTCGAACCGTCCACGTTGGCCTGGAAGTCCCACAGGTCCGTGTGCGAGAACGTCTCTTCCTCACCGGTGATCTTGCCGGTGGCGACCTCGTCGAGCAGGCCCTTGGCACCGTTGGCGAGGTCGATCGCGCTCAGCTGCAGCGTCTTGGTCTTGGTGACCAGGTCCTTGACGTCGGTGAGCAGCTTGTCGGCGACCTGCGGGCTGTCGGGCTGCAGGCCGGTGACCCACAGGTCCTTCTCCAGCCGGTGGAAACCGGTGAACTGCTGGCCCGACTCGAGGTCGGCCTCGCGCACGTCGATCAGCGGGTCGAGATCGCCGAACTTCTCCGCGACGGGCTCGATGCGCTCGTAGTACACGCGCGTGGTGGCGTACTCGGCTTTCGCCTCGTCGACCTTGCCGGCCTTCACGAGGTCGACGAACTTCTGCGTCTCGGTCTCGAGCGCGGCGGTGTTGTTCGCGACGTAGGTGGCGTAGCTCTTGGTGGCTTCGGCCTTCTGCGCGTTGGTGTCGGTTTGCTTCTGCGCGCCGCCGGTGATGGTGAAATCGCCCCGGATGCCGTTGCCGACCATGCCCGGCTTGCACGCCGTCTGGTACTTGCCGGCCTCGGGGACCTCGACGATGAGCCGGCGGTTGAGGCCGGGGGCGATGTTCTCGACCTCGCCCATGATCCGGTCGCCCTCGGCGTAGAGGTAGAACTCGGTGACCTTGGTGCCCTTGTTGGTGATCTCGAACGTCACGTTGCCGGCGTTGGCGGTGTTCGCGGCGACGGCGCACGTGCTGTCGGAGGCCTCGACCTTGATCGGGCCCGCGGCGCCGGAGCCGGTCGACGCGGAATCGGTGCTGTCACACGCGGACAGGGCCACGAGGGCGCCGACTCCGGCCAGCACGACCAGTGGGGTTCTGGGAGAAAGGGGCACGGTCACTCCTTGACAGCGGCCGCAGCGGCTTCAGCCGTGACGGTTTTCTTCTTGGTGGGCTTGAGGAAGAGCGGGAGCACGATCACCACGTAGGCGACCCAAGCGATCGCCTGCAGCACGGTGGTCTGCTGCGAGTAGTTGAAGATCCCCTTGAGCAGCGCGCCGTACCACGAGGTTTCGGGCAGCGCGCTCGACGCGTCGAACGCGAGGGTGGTCAGGCCCGGGATGAAGCCGGCTTCCTGCAGGTCGTGCAGGCCGTAGCCGAGCACGCCGGCGGCGACGAACACCAGCAGCACGCCGGTGACCGTGAAGAACTTCGCGAGGTTGAACCGCACGGCGCCGCGGTAGAGCAGGTACGCGATCACGATCGCAGCGGCGATGCCGACCACGAACCCGATGAGCGGCTGGATCGTGTCCGACTGCGCGGTCTGCACGGCGGAGTAGAAGAACACGGCCGTCTCGAGCCCTTCGCGGCCGACGGCGAGGAACGACAGCAGCAGCACGGCGGCGGGGCCGACGTTGAGCGCGTCCTCCATCTTGCCGCGCAGCTCCGCGGCCATCTGCTTGGAAGCCTTGCGCATCCAGAAGATCATCGCCGTGACGAACGCGACCGCGACGATCGAGAGGCTGCCGCCGAGCAGCTCCTGGTGCTCGAAGCTCAGCTGCGCGGTGCTGTAGGTCAGGATCGCGCCGACGGCGACTGACAGCAGCACCGCGGCACCCACGCCCGGCCACACGAACTTCAGCGCGTGGCGCCGGTCCGTCTTGACCAGGAACGCCACCAGGATGCTGACTACGAGGGCGGCCTCGAGCCCCTCGCGCAACCCGATGAGCGCGCTCGAAAACACCACTGCTCAGCCCTCCTCCGCATACCTGACCTGATGTTTTTAGGTAAGCCTTGCCTGTAAGTCCAGAGGAGCGTACGCCCGAGACCCCCTGTGTGATCGGACAAAACGGACCACCCGGTCGGGTTAGGTTAGGGTAACCGCAGGTCAGCGAGCTGAACGGCGGATCCATAACGAATTGTGTGATGTGGGCGGCTGGGGCTGGGAGTTAACCGTCCGCTTGCCTTTCGTGAGGTGGGACGGCATCAGGGAGTGTTCGATCGGAGCCTGGCTGTGTGCGGGGGTGGGATGCCTTTCGGGGTCTCCACGCGGCGTTTCGTGATCACCCGATGTGGCGTCACGCGAAGGTGGGAGAAGTAGCCTGTCCGGGTGGCCGATACCACTCAGACGACGTCTCCGCCTCGTCGCTACGTCAGCCGGATCGCGTTGTCGCTGGGGCTGGTGCTCACGGGGATCGTGCTGGTGGTGACTATCGGGGTGCGCAACCCGGCTCCTTCGGCCGCTCCGCCTGCTCCGGCTGCGACGTCGTCGTTCTCGGTGCCCCCGCAGCGTCCCCAATCGGGTGCTTCGGCTCCGCGCGCCGGTTTGGCCGCCCCGCCCGATCGCCCGACGGAATCGGATCAGGCGGAGCTGGACGCGTGGGCCGCGCGCGTGGCGGGCAAAACTCAGCTGTCCGCCCGGGTTCTCGCCGCGTACGGCCGCGCGGAAATGTGGATGCGCCGCCAGAAACCGGCTTGCCACCTGTCCTGGGCGACTCTCGCCGGCATCGGCCATCTGGCCACGCCCTCGCTGACGGTGTCTTCCTCCGGTGACGTGACGCCCGCTGTCGTCGGCGCTTCCGTCGGCGCGGACACCGACTCCGGCGCCCTGGACGGCGACCGCAAAGCCGACCACGAACTCGGCCCGCTCCACTTCACCCCGGCGACGTGGAAGAAGTACGCCGAACGCGCCAACGGCGACGGCAAACCCGCCAACCCCCAGAACATCGACGACGCCGCCTTCACGGCCGCCCGCTACCTCTGCTCCGGCGGCGACGACCTCGGCACCCCCACGGGCTGGTGGCGCGCGATGCTGTTCTACAACGCTTCGGTGGACTACGTGCAGAGCGTGTTCTCCGCTGCGGATTCTTACGCTGCGGCGAGCGTCGCTGCCTGACCGCGGGCCGGGAAGACCGGCGTCCCACCCTGCCGGAATGGCATGTGACCTGCGAAACGATCCATTGAGTCTTGTATGTGCGGGCCCGCGTTGTTGCGATGTGAAGTCGCGGGCTGGTTGCGAGCCGGGCCGGTCCAGCACCTGGCGCGTGTCCGGCCCTGATCACCAGCGTGACGGATGTCCACTGAGGTGGTGATCATCTGCGAACGCTCGGCCGAAGTCGCCGACCGCGCGATCCCGGGCCATGGGGCGGGAGACCTGGTCCTGGCCGCATTCAACCGCTCTACCATCGGGACCGTGGTCGAATGCGCGACCCGCTACGGGATGCCGCGGCGCCTGCCCGACCGCTACGCGCCCGGCCTGGTCCGCGACACCCTCGTGGCGAAGATCGCGACCCCCGCCCACCCGACTGCAACGCTCGCTGACCTCGGACCACGGCAGCGAAGTGCATGTGTACGGCCAGTTCACCGAGGCGACAGGGATGCCGGTCTACTTCTGCGATCCGCACTTGCCTTGGCAGCGCGGCAGCAACGAAGCCACCAGCGGCCTGCTGCGCCACTACGTCCCCGCAGGCACCGACCTGCCGGTCCACACCCCGAACACCTCAACGCAGTCGCGGTCGAGCTCAACTCGCCAAGGACGACCCTGGCCCGGGATAGTCCCCGAACGCATGACACGGAACTGACCACCACCTGGCAGCGGTGTTGCCCCTGACCGCGGGCCGGGAAGACAGGCCCCCGCCCTCCCGAGGGGGGCGTCCCCGAACCCAGTCTACCGAGGTCAGCGGCCTGGAAACGGGTTTCGCGGAATCTGTGGACAACCTCGCGAGCGAGAGCCACGGTGTGGATAAGTCGGCGAGTTGGCAGGGTGCCGCACCGGCGCCGTGGCCAGAGCGGCGCGTCACCGGCGCTGCGCCTCAGGCGTGGGCGGTGATCCGCGTGCCCTTGAGGGCCTTCGCCGGACGCGGCGCGGCAGGTACGGCGGGCCTGGCGGGCGAAGCGGCGGCGGCGCGCTGGCGGCGGCCGACCGGGAACCGCGCGTCCAGTTCGACGATCACCGGCGAGAGCGCCGCCAGCACCAGGACGGCAAGGCCGGCGTAGACGGCGATGAAGGTGAAGACGTTCATCTCGAGCTCCTCGGGTCGTTCTCCGTGATGACTCAAGGTTCGCCCACGAGGAGGGTCGGCCGGATCAGCCGACCGGCCGAGCGGAAGCGCCGAAAGGCCACACCCGCGCGACCGCTGACCATCCGGAAGACCGAGCCCGAAAGCGCGGAGCCCGAACAACGCGTCAGCGATCCTGCAACGTGATCCGCGCCGTCACTTCCGCGATCGCCTCCAGGTACTCCGGCACGGGGTTCATCGCCGAAGCCATCCGCAGTTGCGCCAGCGCCTCGGCCAACCGGCCGAGGCGCTGGAGGGTTCGCCCGAGGACGAAGCGGGCGTAGTGATCCGTCGGATCCAGCTCGAGGACTCGCGTGAACGCGCGTTCCGCCCGGCGCAGCTGCGCGGAGTGGAAGTACGCGCGGCCCGCGAGGAGCTGGACACTCGGTTTGTCCGTCTCGTCGAGCAGGGGTTCGAGCGCCTTGAGCGCGTCGAGCGGGCGGTGGCGTTCGACCAGATCCTCGGCCTGGCGGAAGGCGCGGAAACGGTCTTCGCCGGTGGGCTCTGGTGCTGCTGCGGCGTCCGTCATGGTCACTCCGACGATACCGCTCCGGAGGGCCTCGCACGAGGCGGCGGACGGGTCGTGGTGGACTGTCCTGCCATGAGCAGCGGACAGGAACCCGGCTACCTGGGCCTGGCGCCCTACCTCTACTACACCGACGCGACGGCGGCGCTGGAGTGGCTGACCAGGGTCTTCGGCTTCCGGGAGGAAGTGCGGTTCGAGGACGCGTCCGGGGAGGTCTTCCAGGCGACGCTCTGCGCGGGCACCGGAACGGTCCAGCTCGCCGGCGTCGGTTCCGAATACTGGGCGGCCAAGGGCGTCGAGGGACCGGTCGGGCAGCTCAACATCATCTACGTGACCGACGTCGACGCGCAGTACGAGCGCGTGCGTTCGGCGCTGGGCGAGGACGCCGAGCCGGAGCCGCCGCAGGACCAGCCGTACGGCGCGCGCGTGTTCACGGTGGCGGACCCCGGGGGCAACAGCTGGACGTTCTGGCAGCAGACGTCGGAGACCGTCGAGCTGCCGTCCGGGTGGCGTGAAGTGCGGCCGGAGAGCTCGGAAGGCCACTGACGGGCACTGAGCGGAATGGCCGTGCCTCCAACGGGTGAAAGCCGCGGACGGCTACTCTGGGCGGCGTCACCGCAGGCACGACCCACTGAGGAGCATGGCGTGGCTCTCATCGAGCAGGTAGGCGCGCGCGAGATTCTGGACTCGCGTGGCAACCCGACCGTCGAGGTGGAGGTGGCGCTCGACGACGGCACGCTGGCGCGGGCCGCTGTCCCGTCGGGTGCGTCCACCGGCGAGCACGAAGCAGTCGAGCTGCGTGACGGGGACACCGGCCGCTACAACGGCAAGGGCGTGGAGCGCGCGGTCGCCGCGGTGCTCGACGAGATCGGTCCGGACCTGGTGGGCGTCGACGCCGTGGACCAGCGGATCGTGGACCAGAAGCTCGTGGACCTCGACGGCACGCCCGCGAAGTCGCGCCTGGGCGCCAACGCGATCCTCGGCGTCTCGCTGGCCGTCGCGAAGGCCGCCGCCGAGTCGGCCGAGCTGGAGCTCTTCCGCTACCTGGGCGGGCCGAACGCGCACGTGCTGCCCGTGCCGATGCTCAACATTCTCAACGGTGGCGCCCACGCCGACACCGACGTGGACATCCAGGAGTTCATGATCGCGCCGATCGGCGCCGAGTCGTTCCGCGAGGCGCTGCGCTGGGGCACCGAGGTCTACCACGCGCTCAAGGGCGTGCTGAAGGGCCGCGGCCTGTCCACCGGCCTCGGCGACGAGGGCGGCTTCGCGCCGAGCCTGGGCAACAATCGCGAGGCGCTCGACCTGATCCTGCAGGCCATCGAGAAGGCCGGCTACGCGCCGGGCCGCGACGTCGCGCTCGCGCTGGACGTCGCCGCGACCGAGTTCTTCGCCGACGGGGCCTACACGTTCGAGGGCACCAAGCGCAGCGCCGAGCAGATGTCGGCCTACTACGCCGAACTGCTGCGCGACTACCCGCTCGTGTCCATCGAGGACCCGCTGAGCGAGGACGACTGGGACGGCTGGGTCCAGCTGACCGCCGAGGTCGGCGACAAGGTCCAGCTCGTGGGCGACGACCTGTTCGTCACCAACCCGGACCGCCTCGAAGAGGGCATCACCCGCCGCGCCGCCAACGCGCTGCTGGTGAAGGTCAACCAGATCGGCACCTTGTCGGAGACGCTGGACGCGGTGTCGCTGGCCACGTCGTACGGCTACAAGTCGATGATGAGCCACCGCTCCGGCGAGACCGAGGACACGTTCATCGCGGACCTCGCGGTCGCCACGGGCGTCGGCCAGATCAAGACGGGCGCCCCGGCGCGCGGCGAGCGGATCGCGAAGTACAACCAGCTCCTGCGCATCGAGGAGACGCTGGCGGACGCCGCGCGCTACGCCGGCGACCTCGCCTTCCCGCGGTTCACCGCGGAGGCCTGAGGGTTTCCATGGCCGACCGGGGGAGGGCGCGCAGCCGCCGCGGAGGCCGAGCCGACGGCGCCGGGTCCACGCGGAGGCGGCGTGCCGAGGGAGGCGGGTCCACACGGGCCCGTCGTCCCGCGTCGGCCCGGCGCCGGACGGCGGAGGCTTCGTCAGCGGAGACGACGAGGGCTCGGCTACGCCGTGGCCTCGCGGCCAAACGCGCGTCGGGCGCGGCCAAAGTGCTCGGCATGTCGACCACCCGGCGCGCGGCCGTGGTGGCGATCGTCGTGTGTGCGCTGGCGTTCACCGTCGCGGTGCCGCTGCGGACGTACCTGAGCCAGCGGTCGGAAGTGCGTGACCAGGAGGCGCAGCAAGCCCAGCTGCAGAAGGAAGTCGACGTCCTGCGCGACCGCAAGGCCCAGCTGAGCGACCCGGCGCAGATCGAGGCGGAGGCCCGCCGTCGGCTGCGGTACGTGAAGCCGGGGGAGACGCCGTACATCGTGCAGCTGCCGGAGGACCAGCCTTCCGCGCCGCCTCCTGCGGCGAACCCGGCGGCGGTTCCGCAGGGGTCTTGGTACGAGAAGCTGTGGGACTCGGTTTCCGGTGGGTGAGGGTCTGGGTTCGGGCTGAGCGGCGGGGTGCCTCCGGGTACCCCGTCGTTTCTCTTTTGCGACTTGCCTAGGCTATCGACAATCGATAGATTCCCATCGTAACTCGATGGGAGGATGGCTTATGGGAAAGCTGGCAGTGAACGCGCTGCGCACGGTGCTCGCGGTGGTGCTCGCGGGAACCGTGTTGATCCAGGTGCTGATGGTGTGGGTGCTGGTCACCAGAAGCGACCCGGAGGGCGGGACGCTCCCGCTGACCGCGTTTCGCCTCCTCGCGATCCTGGGCCTGGTGACGGTGCAGGTCGCCGTGGTCAGCGTGTGGCGGCTGGTGACGATGGTGCGCCGCGGCACCGTGTTCTCCCGCGCCGCCTTCCGCTACGTCGACACCGTCATCGGCGCCATCGTGGCGGCGGCCCTCGTGTGGTTCGCGGTCACGGCCGTCAACGCACCCGGCCAGCGCGACGACCCCGGCGTCACCCTCATCATGGGCGGGATCGGCGTGGCCATCCTGGGCGTCGCGCTCATCGTGCTGGTGCTGCGGATGCTCCTCGCCCAGGCCGTCGCGCGCGACGTCGAGGCGACGCAGCTGCAGGCCGAGCTCGACGAGGTGATCTGATGCCCATCGCCGTCGACATCGACGTGATGCTGGCCCGGCGGAAGATGTCGGTCGGCGAGCTCGCGGACCGCGTGGGGATCACGCCGGCGAACCTGGCGGTGCTGAAGAACGGCCGCGCCAAGGCAGTTCGCTTCGCGACGCTGGCGGCGCTTTGTGAGGTGCTGGAGTGTCAGCCGGGTGATCTGCTGCGGTGGGAGGCGGAGGATGACGCGGGGGCTGAGGTGTCTCGGGTGGGTGTGAAACCGCCTGGTGCCAGTGGGTCGTGACACGGCACGTGGGTCGCGCGGACACGCCATGACGCCCGCGATCTCCGCCGCACGTGGCCTCGCTTGACCACAGATCGGACGCCGCAGCCGGGACCACAGACCCCCGCCCTCCGGCGGTTTCTAGGGGTCGTTGCAACACCTGAGTGATCAGGGGTTGTTCATGGCTTCAGGGTTTCGGAATCGAGCCGGGCCGGT
>NZ_JBFBAE010000035.1:0-107774 GCF_040689465.1 Amycolatopsis sp. NPDC051373
TCCGGAAGACATTCGCCGATCACACAGGACAACCGGAGTGGGGACGGGCCAGCGAAACAAGAAGTCGCCAAGCGCTCCATCGACCGGCCCGTCCAACACCCACGCTAAACCCCACCAAGCGACTTGACATCCCTTAGGAACGCAACGGCACCACGTTCATCGTGATGGAGCTCGTCGAGGCCCCGACGCTGGCCGACCTCGTGCGCCGCCAGGGCCCGATGCCGGCCGCGCACGTCGCGGTGATCGGCGACCGCGTGCTCGCCGCGCTGCAGGCCGCGCACGCAGCCGGGATCGTGCACCGCGACGTGAAGCCCGCCAACATCATGGTCGCGCCCGACGGCCGCGTGAAGCTCACCGACTTCGGCATCGCGCACGCCATCGACGACCCACGTCTCACCACGAGCGGCGTGATCGTGGGTTCGCCGGCGTTCATGGCGCCCGAACGCGTCGAGGGCCGTGAGGCCATGCCCGAGTCGGACCTGTGGTCACTCGGCGCGACGCTGTTCTTCGCCGTGGAGGGCATTGTCGCGTTCGAACGCCCGACCACGGCCGCGACGCTGCACGCGATCATGACCGAGGTCCCGTACCTCACCCGGGGCCAGGGGCCGCTCGCCGCGGCGATCCTCGGACTGCTGGTGGCCAAGCCGGAGGCGCGGCTCACGGCCCCGCAGGCCCGGAACCTGCTCGCCACCGCGGCCGGTCAGCCGCCCACGCCGCCGTCGGACAGCATCGCCCCGGCACCCGGCGCCGCCCCGACGCGGGTCGCCGCGCCGCCGAAGCGCCCGCGCCGGGGCTGGTGGCTCGCCGGCGCCGCCGTGCTCGCCGTCGCCGCGCTGGTCGGCGGCTTCTTCCTCGGCAAACCCGTGTGGACGCCGAAGGTCGACCCGCAGCTGCAGCCCACCGTCACCTACGGCCCCGACGGCTTCCTCAAGACGCAGATCGGCCTGTCCTACCGCTGCTTCAACGCGGCAGTGCAGCAGGGCGTCGTCATCGGCGACGACAACAGCGCGACGTGCGACAAAAGCCACACCCTCGAGGTCTACGACGTCGGTGAGGTGCTGCCGACCGAGAACTACAGCAGCGACGACGCGCAGGTCGCCGCCTACCCCGGTCTCGAGTCCGTGACCCGGCTCGCCGAGGCGCGCTGCGCGGCGTCGTTCCACTCGTCGGTGGTGCCGGAAAACCAGCGGGCGGACCTGACCTACCAGGCGATTGTGCCCACGCAGCGCCAGTGGGAGCTCGCGCCGCCCAACGACTACAGCCAGCCCAGCCGCGAGTTCTACTGCGTGCTCGCGAAGCCCGGCAACGCCCAGATCCCGGCGCAGATCACCACCAAGGTCAAGTAACCGCGCGAGATGTTCCGCCCGGCGCCCGCCCACCCGGGAAAATCTCCGCTCTTCACCAGGTCGGGCCCGGGTTCACCCCTTCGACGAGGTACCGTCAACACCATGTCCACTCCACCTACCGCCGCGCCCGGACGCCCGTTCGGCCGCGTGCTCACCGCGATGGCCGCGCCCTTCGACCGCGACGGCGCGCTGGACCTGAAGCGGGCCCAGGAGCTCGCCGAGCACCTCGTGGAGCTGGGCAACGACGGGCTGGTCCTGAACGGCACCACCGGCGAGAGCCCGACCACGAGCGACGAGGAGAAGACGGCGCTGATCCGCGCCGTCGTCGAGGCCGTCGGCGACCGGGCCACTGTGGTGGCAGGCGCCGGCACCAACAACACCGCGCACAGCGTCGAGCAGGCCCGCGCCGCCGCCGAGGCGGGCGCCCACGGCCTGCTCGTGGTCACGCCGTACTACTCGCGGCCCAGCCAGGCCGGCCTGTTCGCGCACTTCACCACGGTCGCCGACGCCACCGACCTGCCGGTGATGCTCTACGACATCCCGCCGCGCTCGATCGTGCCCATTGAGGTCGACACGCTGCTGCGGCTGGCCGAGCACCCGCGGATCGCCGCGGTGAAGGACGCCAAGGGCGACCTCATCGCCGGCTCCGAGGTGATCGCCAACACGCACCTGGCCTACTACTCGGGCGACGACGGCCTGAACCTGCCGTGGATCGCCGTCGGCGGCGTCGGCGTGGTCAGCGTGATCGGCCACGTGGTGGCCGGGCGCATCCGCGCGATGATCGAGGCCTACGAGAGCGGCGACACCTCCACCGCGCGGACCAACCACCGCGCCATGCTGCCGGTGATGCGCGCGATGTCGCGCGTCGGCGGCGTCGCGTTCGCCAAGGCGGCGCTGCGGCTGCGCGGTTTCGACATCGGCGACCCGCGGCTGCCCGTCGTGCCCGCCACGGAGGAGCAAAGTGCCCTGATCGCCGCCGATCTCGCCCAGGGCGGCGTGCCGCTGGGCGACAGCGCGGCCCAGGACTGGCATGGTGCACGGGTGGCACAAGCGGATTCCCAGGCGGCCTACGTCGCCCCCACCTCACACACCAGCGTTGGGACCTTGCCCCGGTGAGCTCACTTCCCCCCGGACCCGGACCCACGAACCTCCCGCCCGCCCTTCCCGAAGGCGCCCTGCGCGTCGTCGCGCTGGGCGGCATCGGCGAGGTCGGACGCAACATGACCGTCTTCGAGTACGACGGCAGGCTCCTGATCGTCGACTGCGGCGTGCTCTTCCCCGAGGACGACCAGCCCGGTGTCGACCTGATCCTGCCCGACTTCCGCGCGATCGAGGAGCGGCTCGACGACGTCGACGGCCTCGTGCTCACCCACGGGCACGAGGACCACATCGGCGCTGTCCCGTTCCTGCTGAGGCTGCGGCCCGACGTGCCGATCTACGGCTCGCGCTTCACCAACGCGCTGCTCGCGGCCAAGGCCAAGGAGCACCGTCAGCGGCCGAACCTCATCGAGGTGCGCGAAGGCGAGCGCCGCAAGGTCGGCGTGTTCGACCTCGAGTTCTTCGCCGTGAACCACTCGATCCCCGACGCGCTCGCGGTCGCCATCCGCACGCCCGCCGGGGTCGTGCTGCACACCGGTGACATCAAGCTCGACCAGCTGCCGCTCGACGGGCGCCTCACCGACCTCGCGGGTTTCTCGCGCCTGGGAGACGAGGGCGTGGACCTGTTCTGCGTCGACTCCACCAACGCCGAGGTGCCCGGGTTCGTCATGCCCGAGCGTGACATCGGCCCGGTGCTCGACGACGTGATCCGGCGGGTCGACCAGCGCGTGATCGTCGCGTGCTTCGCGAGCCACGTCCACCGCGTGCAGCAGGTGTTGGACGCCGCGGTGCGGCACGGTCGCCGGGTCGCGTTCGTGGGCCGCTCGATGGTCCGCAACATGGGCATCGCGGCCGAGCTGAAGCTGCTCGAGGTGCCGGACGGCCTGCTCGTGGACCTCGACCAGGCGAGCACGCTGCCCGAGAGCAAGGTCCTGTTCGTCTCGACCGGTTCGCAGGGCGAGCCGCTTTCGGCACTCTCGCGCATGGCGCGTGGCGAGCACCGGCAGATCTCGATCCGCGCGGGCGACACCGTGGTGCTCGCCAGCTCGATGATCCCGGGCAACGAGACGGCCGTGTTCGGCGTGGTCAACGGCCTGACCCGGCTCGGGGCCAACGTGGTGCACCAGGGCAACGCCAAGGTCCACGTGTCCGGGCATGCGTCGGCCGGTGAGCTGCTCTACCTGTACAACGCGGTGCGCCCGAGCAACGTGATGCCGGTGCACGGCGAGTGGAAGCACCTGCGCGCCAACGGAGAGCTGGCCATCCGCACGGGTGTGTCGCCGGAGAACGTGGTGATCGCCGAGGACGGCGTGGTCGTGGACCTCGTCGACGGCAAGGCTTCGCGGACCGGCCGCGTCGAGGTGGGCCACGTGTACGTGGACGGCCTGTCGGTGGGCGACGTCGGCGAGTCGACGCTGTCCGACCGGCTGGTGCTCGGCGAGGGTGGGTTCATCTCGATCAGCGTCGCCGTCGACTCCAGCACGGGCCGCGCGGTCAGCAGTCCGACGGTGTCGGGGCGCGGCTTCTCCGACGACCCGAAGGCGCTCGACAGCGTGGTGCCGCTCGTCGAGATGGAGCTGGCGCGCACGGAGGCCGAGGGCATCACCGACACCCACCGCATCGCGCAGGCGGTGCGCCGGGTCGTCGGGCGCTGGGTCGCCGACACCTACCGGCGCCGGCCGATGATCGTCCCGACGGTCATCCCGGTCTGAGTTCTCGCGTCAACGGCCGCCGCCGCTCTCCTCGTCAGGGGAGCGGCGGCGGCCGTTTCGTCAGCGCTGCCGGCCGGGTTTTTCAGCGGGTGATGGCGGCGATCAGCAGTGCGAAGGCGACGACGGCGCCCTGGCGGGCGAGTGCGTTGCGGGCCCGGCGCTGCTCGGACTTGTTCGGTCTGGTCACGGCTGCCCCCGTTTCTCGTGGTCGGTCCCATGGTCGCTCGTCCGGCGGCGCGGCACATCCCGCGTGAGGCGGGTCCTGGCTCCCCCTCAGGTACGAGTCCGGCTTTGAACCGTTCGTCCTACGGCTGCAGGCCGCGGCGGCGTTAACCTGCGTTGAGCAGGAGGGCTGCGCCGATGGGGCGTCATTCGAGCGTACGGGGACGAAGCCGGCTGCTGGTGCCGCTGGCCGTCTGCGTGCTGCTCGTGCTCGGCGGAGCGGTGTGGGTCGCGGCCGCGCTGGAGACCCGGTGCGCGCGGGGGCACGTCGTGGTGTCGGCTTCGCCCGACATCGCCCCGGTGCTTTCCCAGGTGGCTCAAGGACTTTCAGCGAGGTGCCGGTCGTACGAGATCCGCCCGCGCAATACCGCGCAGGCCGTGGCCGAGTTCGCCGCGCCCGGCGGGGAGCGGGCGCAGGTCTGGGTGCCGGACTCGACGATCGCGTTGCAGGGGGCGCGGCAGCTCGGCGCGACGGACGTGCCGGAGTCGGGACCGTCGGTCGCGAGCTCCCCGGTGGTGCTCGCCGTGGCGGAAGGCGCCGCACGCGGCCTCGGCTGGCCGGGTCGCACGCTCACCTGGACCGACGTCGTCGCCGCGCCGGGCGCCGTGCTCACCCTCCCGGACCCGGCCCGCGACCCGGTGGGCACCTCGGCGCTGGTCGGGCTGCGTGACACGGTGGGCTCGGCGCCGGACCCGGCGGGGGCCTTCGCGGCGGTGCTGCGGCGGTTCACCGTCGGTGGTGGCGAGGGAGCGACGGCGTATCCGGCTTCGGAGAGTTCCGTGGTGCAGCACAACGCCGCTTCCGGCGCCGCGCCGCTGGTGGCGGTGTATTCGGCCGGTGCGCCCGCGCTGGACTACCCGTTCGCGCGGCTGACCGGCGGCGGTGGCGAGCAGAGCGCCGCGGTCGACGCGTTGCAGCAGGCGATGCTGGGCGGCGCGGGAACGGCGGCCCTCGAGCGCGCCGCCCTGCGCGTGCCCGGGCAGGCCCTGACCGGGCACGAGGACGACCCGCACGTGCAAGCGGCCGCGCAGCGCAGCGCCCCCGTGCCGTCGAGCGCCGATCTCAAGGCGCTGCTCACCCAGTGGGCGGGGGTGAACCTCGACGCACGTGTGGAGGTGCTGCTGGACGTCTCGGGCTCGATGGAGGCGCGCGTGCAGGGCACGAACCTGAACCGGATGCAGGTGACCGTGGCCGCCGCCGAGCAGGCGCTGCACCTGTTCCGGCCCTCGACGCAGCTGCGGATCTGGGAGTTCGCCACAAGGCTCGACGGGACCAAGGATTACCGCGAGGTGCTTCCCCTCACGCCTGTCTCGCAGCACCTCACGCCTGGTGACATCGCGCGGCTCACCGCGGTGCGCGCCATCCCTAAAGCGGGCACCGGCCTCCACGACTCCGTGCTCGACGTCTACGCCCTCGCCCGCCGCGACTGGCAGCCCGGCGTGCTCAACGTCGTGATCGTGATGACCGACGGCCGCAACGAGGACACGTCCGGCATCACCCGCGACGCGTTCCTGGCCGGCCTCACCCGCCTCGCCGACCCGGCGCACCCGCTGCCGGTGATCGCGATCGGCATCGGCGAGGACGCCGACGAGACCGAGCTGTCCGCCATCACCGCGATCACCGGCGGCGGCGCGTACGTGACGCGCGACCCGGCGAAGATCGGCGAGGTGTTCTACGGGGCGCTGGCCCAGCTCGTGGCGCGCTAGACCGGCTCTCTCGGCGGACGGAGCCCGTCGACGATGACCGTGACCACGGTGCCGGCCCGCGGCTCCCACTCCGCCTCGGGGATCCGCGACAACGCGCCCAGGAGCAGGATGACGTCGGCGGCGTCGACCCCACCACGCACCTGACCGGCGGCTTTCCCGCGATCGAGCAGTGTGCCGAGCGCTTCGTCGAGCCGGTGGTGCTGGCCGGAGTACAGGTCGTGCCACGCCGAGGCCTCGATCGCCGCCATGACCCCGCGTTTGACGCGCGCGTATTCGACCAGCCGGTGCAGCCAGTGGGTCAGGGCCATCAGCGGCGGGTGCTCCGCCAGCAACGGCGGCACGGCGTCGACGAGCTGGGTCAGCTCGTGGCGGTACACCTCCGCCAGCAGGTGCTCGCGGGTGGGGAAGTGCCGGTAGAGCGTGCCCTGGCCCACGCCCGCGGCCTTCGCGACCCCGTGGAGCTTGAGGTCGTCGATCGCCCCGTTGGACCTGCTCAGCTCGGCCCGGGCCGCCTCGACGATGCGGTCCCGGTTGGCCACCGCGTCGGACCGCAGCTCACGGCTCGCCACCGGCGTCACCTCGCTTCCGTTCGACTAAATGGACAAGTGTCCGGTACGGTACGGTGGGAGCCGTAAGCGGACAGTTGTCAGTTTAGGGCGGAGAAGTCGAGATGAGCACAGTGGAAGGCAAGGTCGTCGCCGTCACCGGCGCGAGCAGCGGGATCGGGGAGGCGACGGCACTGGAGCTCGCGGCCCGCGGTGCGGCCGTGGTGCTGGGCGCGCGGCGCACCGACCGGCTGGCCGCGCTCGTGGCGCGGATCCGGGCCGCGGGCGGGCGCGCGGAGATGCTGGACGTCGACGTGACGAAGCGGGCCGATCTCGAGCGGCTGGTCGCGCTGGCCGTGGACCGGTTCGGCCGGCTCGACGTGCTGGTGGCCAACGCCGGCGTCGCGCGGATCGCCCCGGTGGGCGATCTCGACGTGGACAGCTGGGACGCGATGATCGACGTCAACCTGCGCGGGGTTCTGCACGGCATCGCCGCCGCGCTGCCGGTGTTCCGCGAGCAGGGCAGCGGGCACCTCGTGACCACCGCGTCGACGTCGGGCCTCAAGATCGTGCCGGCGCAGGCTGTGTACGCGGGGACCAAGAACGCCGTGCGCACGCTGCTCGAGGCGCTGCGCCAGGAGTCCACCGACGGCGTGCTGCGGACAACCTCCATCTCGCCGGGGTACGTCCGCACGGAGCTCGTCGACTACGTCGAGGATCCCGGGCAGCGGGCGCAGGCGCGCGAAGCCATGGCGGCGCTGGGCATCGCGCCCGAGGCCGTGGCGCGCGCCATCGCGTTCGCGATCGAGCAGCCGGACGACGTCGAGATCGGCGACCTGACCATCCGGCCCGCCCGGCAGGGTTAGGTCACGCCTTTCGAAAACCGTTGCACCACATACGCTCCGCCGAGCAGGATCGCCGCGCCGAGGGCCTGGGGCCACGCCAGCGCCTCGCCGAGCAGGGCCCACGCGAAGGCCGTCGCCGTGACGGGTTCGAGGAGGCCGAGCACGCTGGCGACCGAGGCGGGCAGGTGACGCAGCGCCGTGATGCCGAGCAGGTAGGACAGCACGGTCGAGAGCAGCACCAGCAACGTCAGCAGCAGCCAGATCGGCGGCGTCCACGGGCCGAACTCCACGGCGTGGTCCAGCAGTGACCACGGGATCGTCCACGGTGGACTGACCACGGACACGATCACGGCGCCGATGACCATGCCCCAGGTGACCAGGCCGAGGGGATCGCGGTCGGCGACGGCGCGTTCGCCGATGAGGAAGTAGCCGGCGGAGCAGACCGCGGCGCCCAGGCCCGCGAGGACGCCGATCGCGTCGAGGGTGAGGCCCTGCCAGACCTGGCCGACGAGCGCGAGGCCGGCGATGGCGAGCCCGATGCCCGCCCACATCGCGCGCGGCAGGTGGGTGCGGCGGACCACTCGCACCCACAGTGCGATCAGCACGGGGGAGAGGAACTCGAGCAGGATCGCGATGCCCACGGGCACGCGGTCGGCGGCGATGAAGTACGCGAGCTGCGTGCCGGCGACGCCGAGCAGGCCGTACGCGAGCAGCATCGGCCACTCGCCGCGGCGGACCTTGAGCGTGCGCGGCGCGATGGCGGCCGTGCCGGCGAGCAGCAGCAGGCCCGCGAAGCCGATGCGGAACGTCGCGACCTGCTCGGGCGTCATCCCGGCGGCCATCGCGGGCTTGCCGAGCGTGCCCGACGTGCTGAAGAACAGCGCGGCGAGCAGCACGAACGCCACCCCGCGGGCGCGGTGCGCGACGCGGGGTGGCGTGAAAACGGGCAGTTCGGTGGTCACGCTCGTCGACAGTACGACGTCCGCGTCACCACCGAAACCGATTTAGCGGTTATCGTCCGCTTTCAATCCGGTGGCGACGTGGGTGGTGATCGTCGCGAGGCGCTTGCCCTGCCGGGTCAGCGCGCCGAGCGCGAGATCGTCGGGCGCGGCGGACTTGCGCGAGACGAAGGAGCCACCGTACGGGTTGCCCGACTCCTTCAGGTGCGTGTCGCCGTAGCCGAGCGGCAGGACGATGGCGCCCCAGTGGTAGAAGATGTTGTTCGTGGCCAGCACGGTCGCCTCGAGGCCACCGTGCGCGGTCGACGCCGTGGTGAACGACGTCGCGACCTTGTCGGCCAGCTTTCCCTGTGCCCACAAGCCTCCCGTGCTGTCCAAAAAGGACTTCAGCTGGGCCGCGGGACCGCCGAAGCGGGTGGGACTGCCCACGGCGATCCCGTCGGCCCATTCGAGGTCGGCGAGGGTGGCGTACTCGTGGTGCGGACCGGAGTCCACCCACGCCTGCCAGCGCGGGTTGCTCGCGACGGCCTCGGGGGGCGCGGTCTCGCGCACGGTCCGGACCCGGACTTCGGCGCCGGTCTCCCGGGCGCCCTCGGCCAGCGCGGAGGCGAGGGCGGCGGTGTTGCCGGTGGCGCTGTAGTAGACGACGAGGATGCGTGTGCTCACGCCCTGCGACTCTAGGCGAAAGCGCGGGTTCAGGACTGTGGTGTCCGAGGGGTGGGCGGACCCGGCTTCCACGGGCTCACGGTGTCCGTCGGCCGCGTCGGGTCGTTGAACCGCGGCCGCACGGGCTCGTCGCGGCGCAGCGGCACGAGGCCGTCGGTGATCGCCTGCATGATCTTCGCGTGCGCGCGCACCCCGGCGCCCGGCCGCTCCGGCTCGACCTCCGCCAAGTCCACCGGCGCCCCGAAGTGCACCTTGAACCTCGGCCGCCGCAGGGGCGCGCTCAGGCCCGAACGTGCGAGCGGCACCAGGTCGGCCGGGCCGTTCACGGTCTCGGTGCCCCAGTACACGGCCTCGTGCGCGCCCCACTGGCTGATCGGGATCACCGGCACACCGGCGGCCAGCGCCAGGCGCGCCGCCCCCGTCTTGCCGCGCTCCGGCCACAGCCCGGGGTCGTGGCTGATCCGTCCCTCCGGGTAGACGACGATCGGCTCCCGCGTGGTCTTGAGCTCCTCCACGGCCTCGGCGAACTGCCCGATGGCCGTCGCCGCGTGCTTGCGGTCCACCCGCAGATGCCCGCTCACCCGCAGCGCCGGCCCGATCACCGGCGCGTCCAGGATGCCCCCGGCCAGCATGAACCGCGGGTTGATGCCGATCCTCTTGCACGCCGCCATCAGCACGAACGCGTCGAACACGCCGATGTGGTTCGCCGCCATCAGCAACGGCCGCCCCCGCAACTCCCTCGGCACCGCCCCGGACACCGTCAGCCGGCCCACCATGTTGACCAGCCCGCGGTCGATGTTGAGCATCGTCCGCCAGATCGCCGGGGCACGACGCGGGGCCGGGAAGTCGTCCTGTTGCAGCGCGAACATGGGCAGAGCATGTCACGGGGGTCGATCACGCCCCGAAAGGGTGGGCCGACCAGACGGCCGCCTTGCCGGACGCCTCTCGCGCCATGGTCCGGACCGCGGTGGACGAGTACGAGACCCGGCAGACCCTCGAAGCGCGGTGCGCCAAGGACGCGGACAAGCTCGAAATGCTGCTCCAAGCCGTCGAGTACCGAGACATCGGAGTCGAGCGCGTCGCCGGCTGGATCGACTCCGCCCGCAAGGGCCTCGCGACCGAGACCGCCCGCCGTGTCGCCGAGGCCGCAGCCACCCTGTCCCCGCTGGCCTGGCGGGACCGTTGAGCGCTGGGCGGCGGATCTACGCCGACGTGGTGGCGTGGAAGCGCGGCACCTGACGACACGAAAGTGCCCCGGCCACCGCGAGGGTGACCGGGGCTCCGCGCCGTCGATCGCTACTGCCACCTCGGCTTCGTAACGAACCGGCGCGGATCCACGCTGTAGCGCCCGTGCGCACTCGTCTCCTGATTCTCGGCACCCTGGTTCTGCTCACGGGCTGTGCTGGCCCGGACCCCGCCCCTGCGCCGGCGCCCCGGCCTTCGCGGCATTCCGTCGCGATCGGACCCCGCGAGCGGGCCTACCTCGCGGCCCTCGGCTCGATCGACCCCGGCCTCGTCGAGAACCAGGCTCGCGCGGTCGTGCATGCGCACGATCTGTGCGATGACGTCGCGCAAGGCAAGGACCACTCGACCGTGATCGCGAACGCGATCTGGGACTTCACCGGCGCCGATGTGTCGGTGGACCAGCCGATGGCCGAGCGGATCGTCGCGACGGCCGAAATGATCTGCTAGCCGGAGACCCACAGGTCGGCCGGGATATCCGTGACGATTGTTTCCCCTGCGCTGCGAGTGGCGCATGGGACTATCGCGCCCGGGCCGTTACCGTGGAGGCATGTCTGGGTCGGCGACGAGGAAGCGGAGCACGGCGAGCGGCGGCGGGAAGGCGCCGGCGCGGGGGTCGCGCACGCCGGCGAAACCGAGGTCGTCCGGGGCCCGGCCGGCGAAGGCGAGCCCGGCGCGCAGCAGTTCCGCGCGCGGTAGCTCCGCGCGTAAGCCCCCGCCGCGGCGGGGAAAGGCGAAGCCCGGCGCGTTCGGGCGCGGGGTGCGCGGCACGTGGAACCTGGTGGCCAAGGGCGTCGGTTCGCTGGCCCGCACGGTCGGGCGCACGCGGGAGCTGGAGCCGGAACACCGTCGTGACGGGCTGGCGCTGGGGCTGATCGCGCTGGCGATCATCGCGGCCGTGGGCGTGTGGTGGCGGGCCGCGGGGCCGATCGGGGCGGCCGTGGAGGTCGCGACGCGCACGGTGCTGGGCGCGGGCGCGGTGACATTGCCGCTGGTGCTGGTGGTGGTCGCGGTCGCGTTGATGCGGTCGGAGCCGAACCCCGAGACCCGGCCGCGGATGGTGATCGGCACGGTGCTGGTCGTGCTGTCCGTGCTGGGGATGCTGCACATCTTCACGGCGCTGCCCGAAACCAACGACGGCCGCATGTACGCCGGCGGCATCATCGGGCTGTTGTCCGGCGGGCTGCTGACCAAGGGCGTCACCACGTGGGTCGCCGTGCCGTTGCTGATCCTGGCGCTGCTGTTCGGCGTGCTGGTGTTCACCGGCACGCCCGTGCGCGAGATCCCGCACCGCCTGCGCACGTGGGGTCTCGACGAAGACGAGCTGGCCGACCTCGAGGGCGACAACGCGGAACCCGAGGCCGACGAGGTCATCGAGGCCGACCCGAAGGCCGTGCGGCTGCGCAAGCCGTCGCGTCGGCGCCAGAGCAGCGCCGACACCGAGGGCGAGCAGCTCGACCTCGACGCGATGCTGGCCGAGCCGCCGATGCCGGTGCGCCCGCCCAAGCCGAAGCCCGCCGAAGAGGTCCCCGAGAAGAAGCCGAAGAAGGCGCCGGAGCCGCCGCTGGCGATGACGCGGACCGTCGAGGGCGACTACCAGCTGCCCTCACCCGATCTGCTGAAGCTCGGCGACGTGCCGAAGTCCCGCAGCAAGGCCAACGACGCCATGATCGAGGCGATCACGGGCGTGCTCGACCAGTTCAGCATCGACGCGCAGGTCACCGGCTTCACCCGCGGCCCCACGGTCACGCGCTACGAGGTCGAGCTCGGCCCGGGTGTGAAGGTCGAGAAGATCACGGCGCTCACGAAGAACATCGCGTACGCCGTGGCCACGGACAATGTCCGGCTGCTCGCGCCGATCCCCGGCAAGTCGGCTGTCGGCATCGAGGTGCCGAACTCCGACCGCGAGATGGTGCGCCTGGGCGACGTGCTGCGCGCGCCGTCCACGGTCAAGGACAACCACCCGATGGTGATCGGGCTCGGCAAGGACATCGAGGGCCACTTCGTCACCGCGAACCTCACGAAGATGCCCCACCTGCTGGTGGCGGGCTCGACCGGTTCCGGTAAGTCGAGTTTCGTCAACTCGATGCTGGTGTCGCTGCTCGCCCGCGCGACGCCGGACGAGTGCCGCATGATCCTCATCGACCCGAAGATGGTCGAGCTCACGCCGTACGAGGGCATCCCGCACCTGATCACGCCCATCATCACCCAGCCGAAGAAGGCCGCCGCCGCGCTGGCCTGGCTGGTGGAGGAGATGGAGCAGCGCTACCAGGACATGCAGGTCAACAAGGTCCGCCACATCGACGACTACAACCGGAAGGTCCGCTCCGGCGAGATCACGGCGCCCCCGGGCAGCGAGCGCGAGTACCGGCCGTACCCGTACATCATGGCGATCGTCGACGAGCTGGCCGACCTCATGATGACCGCGCCCCGCGACGTGGAAGACGCGATCGTGCGCATCACGCAGAAGGCGCGCGCCGCCGGCATCCACCTGGTGCTGGCCACGCAGCGGCCGTCGGTCGACGTCGTCACCGGCCTGATCAAGACCAACGTGCCCTCGCGGCTGGCGTTCGCCACGTCGTCGCTCACCGACTCACGGGTCATCCTCGACCAGCCGGGCGCCGAGAAGCTCATCGGCATGGGCGACGCTCTGTACTTGCCGATGGGCGCGGGCAAACCGGTGCGCATCCAGGGCGCGTTCGTGGGCGACGAGGAGATCGCGGCCGTCGTCTCGTTCGCCAAGGACCAGGCGCAGCCCGACTACACCGACGGCGTCACGGCTCAGAAGGCCGGCGAGAAGAAGGAGATCGACCCCGACATCGGCGACGACCTCGACGTGCTGCTCCAGGCCGCCGAGCTCATCGTCACCTCGCAGTTCGGCTCCACGTCCATGCTCCAGCGCAAGCTCCGCGTCGGCTTCGCCAAGGCCGGCCGCCTCATGGACCTGCTCGAAAGCCGCGGCGTCGTGGGCCCCTCGGAGGGCTCGAAGGCCCGCGACGTGCTCATCAAGCCGGAAGAGCTGGACGGCGTCCTGTTCATGATCCGCGGCGGCGACGCCCCGTCGGGCGACTCGGACGACGAAGACTTCTGACGCGGTGGTGCAACCAGTACCGGTGATCGTTCCGTCCTGATCACATGGACGCGCACAAGCTCGCTCTGGCCATCGGGACCGTCGCCGTGCTCGCGGTGGGCGCGGGGAGCTCGGTGGCGCTCGCGCACACGCTCGACGGTGCGGGCGGCGCGCCGCGGCCGGCCGCGGCGGTGGGGACCGTGCCGGCGGAGCCCGGCCGGGACGTGACGCTCAAGGTCGGTCAGGAGGCGCAGCTGAGCACGAAGGACCTGACCGTGCGGTACACGCGCCTGGTCGAGGACTCGCGGTGCCCGGCGAACGTCACGTGCGTGTGGGCCGGCGACGCGGTCGTGGCCGTGTCGTTGAGCCAGCCGGGACGAGGGGAGCAGACCGCGGCGCAGCTGCACACCGGCCGGCGCGGGCCGCACGACCTGACGTACGCGGCGGCTCACGTCGAGCTCGTCGACGTGAGCCGCGCGGGCGAGCGGATCACGCTGCGGGTGAGCTGATCAGCCGAGCGGCTTTCCCCAGTGGTCGAGGTAGGCGACCTCCGACAGCGGGCGGCGCGGGGTGGTCTTGAAGTCGGTCGTGGTCGTGTAGGCGACGGGCAGCAGGCAGGCCTGCGTGTAGCCCTCGGGGCGCCGAGGATCTCGGCCGCCTCGGCCTCGGTCTGCAGGTGGTACGTGGTGAGCGTCGAGCCCAGGCCACGCGAGCGCAGCGCCAGCTGGAAGCTCCACACGGCGGGGAAGATGCCTCCGTAGAGCACCGCGTCGGCCACGTTCGCGCCGGTCGTGCGGCCTTCGACGCACGGCACCACGAACGCCGGGACCTGCTCGATCACGTCGATCAGGTGCCGGCCGGAGGCGACCGAGCGGGCCATGGCCGGGTCGGCGGCCGCGACGTCCGCGTACTGCTCCAGGTACGCCAGGCCGACGCGGCGGAACAGCTCGCCCAGCCGGTTCTTCACGCCCTGGTCGCGCACGACGAGCCAGCGCCACGACTGCTGGTTGCCGGGCGTGGGCGCGTGCAGCGCCAGCTCGAGGCACTCGGCGAGCACCTCGTTCTCCACCGGACGCCGCAGGTCCAGCTTGCGCCGCACCGACGGCGTGGTGGTCAGGACGTGGTCGAACTCCATCAGGGCTCCCTGTCGCGAGGCGAAGATCGTCTCGGCCGCCGCGGCGGCCGCACTCGATCTTGGCCGCCGGGAGGCCGGCGCGCGCCCGCAACCGGCCGAGCGTGAGCGAAGGGCCCGAGGTTTTCGGCTTTCCGGACGGACCAGGCTGCGCGCCGGCACCTCGTCCCTGGCTCGGCGCCGGTCTAGAACTCCAGCAG
Source organism: Amycolatopsis sp. NPDC051373 (assembly GCF_040689465.1). Taxonomy (NCBI): domain Bacteria; kingdom Bacillati; phylum Actinomycetota; class Actinomycetes; order Pseudonocardiales; family Pseudonocardiaceae; genus Amycolatopsis; species Amycolatopsis sp. NPDC051373. Next base: position 14,745 of record NZ_JBFBAE010000035.1, read on the forward strand.
CATGCGCGAGTTGCCCAGGGTGTTCGGCTTGACGTAGGGCAGGTCGAGGAACTCCGCGACACCCGGGTCGAGCGAGTGGCGCATCTCCTCGTAGACCTCGTGCGACACGGGTGTGCCGTCGATCTCGACGAAGCCGTGGCGCAGGAAGAAGCCGGTCTCGAACGTGAGCACGAACAGCCGCTTGAGGCCCAGGTCGCGCGCCTCGTCCACGAGCCGGCCCACCAACGCGTGACCGATGCCCCGGCCGCGCGCGGCCTTGTCGACCACGACCGTGCGCAGCTCGGCGATGTCCTCCCACAGCACGTGCAGCGCGGCGGCGCCGAGCACGTCCTCGTCGCCGGTGCCGTCCTCGTCCACCGCCACCCAGAACTCCTGGATCGCCTCGTACAGCGTGACCAGGTCTTTCTCGAGCAGCACGCGGCCGGCGTCGGCGTCGACCAGTGCTTTGATCTTGCGGACGTCGGCTATGCGCGCGCGGCGGACAGTGGGTCGGACGGAGTCAAGGGGCACACGGTCCAAGATATCGATCGCGGCGTCCGGCGCCCCGGACGGCTCGATCGAGGTACCCCGGATGCGTGAGCTTAACGGCCTTCACGTATAGCTATTGCACGCCCCGATCGATCAGTAGCCGCTCAGAACATCTGGCCGCCCCGTGTGGCCTCTGGGGGAGGAAGCGCATGTCCGGGACCACCGTGGTCGCGCCTGAACGACCCGGTAAGCCTCCGGCGCCCAGCGCGGCGCAGAGCCGCTTCAGGCCCGAGCTGCAGGGCGTGCGAGCCCTCGCTTCGCTGCTGGTCGTGGTCTACCACGTGTGGCTCGACCGGATCTCCGGCGGCGTCGACGTGTTCTTCCTGGTGTCGGGCTTCCTGATCACCGGCCAGCTCTACCGCGCGCTGCTGCGCGGGAAGATCGAGCTGCGGCCGATGTGGGGCCGGATGATCAAGCGGCTCTTCCCGGCGGCGATGACCGTGCTCCTCACGGTGGTGGTCGTCTCCACGCTGCTGCTGCCCGAGGACCGCTGGTTCCAGAGCATCCGCGAGGTCTTCGCCTCCGCGCTGTTCTACGAGAACTGGCAGCTGGCCGCCGACTCCGTCGACTACTTCGCCCAGCACAACAGCGCGAGCCTGGTCCAGCACTTCTGGTCGCTGTCGATCCAGGGCCAGTTCTACCTGCTGTGGCCGCTGATCTTCGTCGCGCTCGGCTTCCTCGTGCGCCGCCTCGGGCTGTCGCTGCGCCACACCGTGAACACGCTGCTCATCACGCTGTTCGTGGCTTCGCTGGCGTACTCGGTGTACCTCACCGCGGTCGACCAGCCGCTGGCCTACTTCCACGGCCTCACCCGCGTGTGGGAGTTCGCGCTCGGCGGCCTGATGGTGATGTTCCTCGACGCGTTCACGCTGCCGCGGAGCCTGCGCGTGGTACTCGGCTGGATCGGCGTGGCCGGGCTGGTGCTGTGCGGCATCGTGCTGCGCGTCGACTCGGTGTTCCCTGGCTGGATCGCGCTGTGGCCGACGCTCTCGGCCGGGCTCGTGCTCGTGGCCGGCCAGACGAACACCGTCTTCGGCGCCGACCGCTGGCTCAGCTCGAAGCCGCTGGGCTACCTCGGCAACCTGAGCTTCTCGCTGTACCTGTGGCACTGGCCGGTGCTGGTGTTCTACCTGGTCGTGCGCGACCGCGCGGCCGTCGGCCTGCTCGGCGGCGCGGTGGTGATCGGCGCGTCGTTCGTGCTCTCGATCCTCACCTACCACTTCATCGAGAACCCGATCCGGCTGTCGAAGATCGGCACGGTGAAGCGCTGGGGCGCCTACCGGTTCGGCATCCTCGCGCTGGCGCCGGTGCTGATCGCGGCCGGTGTGTGGGGCACGTACACCTCGGCACAGGCCAATTACACGATCTCGCTCGCGGACGCCGACCACCCCGGAGCCGCCGCGCACGCGCCCGGGTTCGCCTACCGCGGTTCGGCGGAGCCTTCGATCGTGCCGCCGACGCTGAAGCTGCCCGAAGACTGGGCCGGCATCACCGACGACAAGTGCACGATGTCGCCGCGCAACGAAGAACTGAAGGTCTGCACACAGAACCCCGACGGCCCGCCGAAGAAGCGCGTGGTCCTTGTCGGCGACTCGCACATGCAGCAGTACATCGCCGCCTTCCTGCCGATGGTCCAGACCGAGGGCTGGGCAGTGACGTCGATGCTGAAGGGCGCGTGCCCGTTCTCCAGCAACGCCGATCTGATGCCCGGCGACCAGGCCTGCATGGACTGGAACAAGGCCGCGGCCGACGAGATCGTCGCGATGCACCCCGACGCCGTGGTCACCCTGGCGAGCGTGAACACCCACGCGGGCATCACCGAGACGACCCCGCCGGGGTTCGTGAACCAGTGGTCGGTGATGGACAAGGCGGGCATCCCCGTGGTGGCCTTGCGCGACAACCCGCGGTTCGCGTTCAACATGGCCGCGTGCGTCGCGCAGCAGGGCCCGACCAACCCGGCATGTGTGCTCGACCGCGACGCCGTGCAGCCGGCCACCCCGTCGTACACGAGCACGCGCGGCGTGCCGGGCAACGTGTCGTTCCTCGATTTCACGGATTACTTCTGCGACAAGGACACCTGCCCGCCGGTGGTCGGCAACGTGCTGGTGTACATGGACGACAACCACCTCACCGCCACTTTCCTGACCACGCTGGCCCCCATCGCCGACAAGCAGATGAAGGCCGCCCTGAAGTGGTGATCGCCCCGGTTCCCTGAGCCCCGTATGCTGCGGCACCGGGAGATCGACAGGGGGAAGCGGGGGAGATGACACGCGCGGGGTGGGACGCGTTCCAGGCCGCCCAGGCCGAGGCTGCGGCGGGCCGGACGACGATGCTGGCCGGGCCGGACGGCACTTCGTGGCTGTTGGTGCCGGGACAGCCGTGGCAGTGGTCACGACCGGGTGGTGCGTGGCAGTTCGGGGTGGTGCCGCCGGATCCGGCTTACCGGGCCGGGACGCGGATGGTGCCGCCCAACGGTGGCGGGCAGCCAGGTCCGGGGCCTTCGGGCCGAGGTGGTCCGCGGGGACCGGTCGCGGCGCCCGCCGGCCCTGGTGGTCAAGGCGGACGGCCGATACCGGCCGCGCCACCGCCCGCACCACTGGTCCAGGCCGGGCCGCCGCCGGCTCAGACCGGGTTCCCTCCCGCACCACCGGTCCAGATGGGACCGCCGCCGGTCCAGTCCGGGTTCCCGCCCGCGCCGCCGGTTCCGTCCGGGCCGGTGCCCGCACAGCCATGGCCGGGTCGATCCGCGCCACCGCCGGTCCCGTCCGCGCCGATTCCTGCTCAACCGCCGGCCCAGTCCGGGCCAGTGCCCGCCCAACCCGCGTCGCCGCAGAGCGGTCCGGCCGGTCCCGGCGCGCCGCCGATGCCCGTGCGGCCGGCGGAAAGCCCGGTGCGGGTGGAGAACCTGAGCGGCACAGCGTTCGTCTCGGGCGACGAGTCGGCAGCCGAATTCGTGCGCCGCGTGGTGCAGGTCGTCTCGTGGGCCGACCGCACGCGCCACGGCCAGGGTGGCTCGGGTGAACCGCCGCCGCCGGAACCCGAGCGACCCCAGAGCAAGCAGGGCGGGCTCCTCGACGACCTCGCCCGCAACACCCGCTCGATGACCTTCGACCTGCTGGCCGCGGGCAATCGCGCGCGGGGCCGGAAAGAGCAGGAGCGGTACGACCAGGCGCACGCCGAGTGGACCGTCGCGTACCAGGAATGGGAGCGGCGCAACGCTTCCGGCAACCGGCAGCCGAACCCGCTCGTGCTGCTCGTCGGCGAACCGCACACGGGCCAGCGCCGGCTGTGGCGCTCGGTGCGTGACGAGCTCGGCGCGGCCGACGTCGGGTTCGAGGACTTCGTCACGGCCGGCGCGGCCGAGGTACTCGGCGACGAAGATTCGGCCGGCGACGCGCTGCGCGGGTTCGTCTCGCAACGCACCGACCCGGCACTGGTCCTGATCGAAGACGTCGATGTGCTGTTCGACAAGGACCTTGCCGGCGTGCTGCGTGCGTTGCGGGACTACGCGCACGACCAAGGCAGCTGCCGCCTGCTCGTGCTCGCGGGCACCGACCGCGTGATCGAGCGGCTGCGCACCGAGGCGCCGGACCTGGTCTCCGCCGTGCTGCAGTACCGGCTGCCGCGGTTCACCCGCCCCGCGCACGCGGCCGCGCTGCTGGACGTCGTCGCGACCGAACGCTCCTTCGTCCTGCCCCCGGACGTCCGCGACCGGCTGGCGCAGCTGGCAAACCTCTCCGCCGGCGCCCGCGGTGTCGAGGCGCTGCTGGACGCCGCCGGACGGGAGGCCGTCGCGAGCGGTCCGTCACCCGACGGCCGGATCCACCTCGCGGCGCAGCACGTCGCGCCGCTGGTCGCCGCGGCCGAGCACCGCGCCGGGCGGCCGATCGAAGAGCTGCTCGGCGAGCTGGACGGGATGATCGGCCTCACGTCGGTCAAGCAGCGCGTGCGCGCGCTGGTCGCCGAGGCGCAGGTCGACGCCCGCCGCCGCGACGCGGGCCTGCCCGTGGCCACGCGCAGCCGCCACCTCGTGCTCACCGGCAACCCCGGCACGGCGAAGACCACTGTCGCGAGACTGGTCGGCAAGATCTACCAGGCGCTCGGGATGCTGCCCAAGGGCCACGTCGTGGAGGTCACGCGGCCGGACCTGGTGGGCGAGTACCTCGGCGAGACGTCGAAGAAGACCCGCGCGGTCTGCGAACGGGCCTCCGGCGGCGTGCTTTTCATCGACGAGGCCTACAGCCTCGCGCAGGACGCCGACGACGACTACGGCCGCGAAGCCGTCGCCGAAGTGCTGGTGCAGATGGAGAACCACCGCGACGACCTCGTGGTGTTCGCCGCCGGCTACCCGAAGGAGATGGACGCGTTCCTGGAGACGAACCCGGGCCTGCGCTCGCGGTTCGCCGCCCGGATCGAGTTCCCGGACTACACCGCCGAGGAGCTCGCCGGGATCTTCCGCGCGCTCGCGCAGGGGCAAGGTTACGAGCTCGACGCCGATCTCGTCGCCGCGCTGCCCGAGGCGATGCGCCAGATCCCGCGTGGCCGCGGCTTCGCCAACGGCCGCTCGGCGCGCGGCGTGCTGGAGACCACGATCAGCCGCCAGTCGGCCCGGCTCGCCGCCCAGCCGGACGCCCCGGCGGCCGCACTGTCCACTTTGGTCGCCGCCGACCTGCCCGCCCGCGGCGAAGCCGGCGTCTCGGCCACCGACGACGCCGGGCCGCCCCGTGGTCTCGACGAGCTACTGGCCGAACTCGACGGCATGATCGGCCTGGACGCAGTCAAGCAGCGCGTCCGCGCGCTCGTCGCCGGGGCGCGGATGGACACGCGGCGGCGCAAGGCCGGGCTGCCCGTCGGGGCGAGCAGCCGTCACCTCGTCTTCACCGGCAACCCGGGCACGGCGAAGACGACCGTCGCGCGGCTGATGGGGCGGCTGTACCGGGAACTGGGCCTGCTCTCGTCCGGGCACCTGGTGGAGGTGGCGCGGCCGGACCTGGTGGGGGAGTACCTGGGCCAGACCGCGCCCAAGACGCGTGAGGTGTGCGAACGCGCGCTCGGCGGCGTGCTGTTCATCGACGAGGCCTACAACCTCGTGCAGACCTACGGCAACGGCGGCGCCGACTACGGCCAGGAGTCGGTCGCGGAACTGCTGGTCCAGATGGAGAACCACCGCGACGACCTGATCGTCATCGCCGCCGGCTATCCCGCCGACATGGACCGCTTCCTCGACGCCAACGCCGGCCTGCGCTCGCGATTCGGCGGCACCGTCGAGTTCGCGGACTACACCGACGAGCAGCTGGCCGCGATCTTCACGGCGATGACCACCCAGCGCGGCTACCGGCTCGCCCCCGACCTCACGGCGGCGCTGCCCGCGGTCATGGCCGGGCTCGACCGCGGCAGCGGCTTCGCCAACGGCCGCTCGGCCCGCGGCTTGCTGGAGCAGGCGATCGCCGCGCAGGCGCTGCGCCTCGCCGGCCCGGACGTCGACCTCGAGTCCGTCGACGACGCCGAACTGACGCTCCTGACACTGGCGGATTTGCCCGCGCACGGGTGACTTTCGGCGCGCGCCGCCGATGGGGGAGCGGGAAAGCCCGCCCACCGGCGGGGCCGGGCCACCGCACTGGGTGACGCCGTCGCCGACCGGCGCGGGTGCGGCGGCTACCCTGAACGTCGTGCCTTCTCCCACCACTGAGCCAGCCCGCAGCCGTCGTGTCTCCCTCGTGACCCTGGGCTGCGCCCGCAACGAGGTCGACTCCGAGGAGCTGGCCGGACGGCTCGCGGCCGGGGGCTGGGAGCTGGCGGCGGACCCCGAAGACTCCGATGTGGTCGTGGTGAACACGTGCGGCTTCGTGGAGTCGGCGAAGAAGGACTCGGTCGACACGCTGCTCGCCGCGTCCGACACCGGCCGCAAGGTCGTGGCCGTCGGGTGCATGGCGGAGCGCTACGGCACGGAGCTGGCCGAAAGCCTGCCCGAGGCCGACGCCGTGCTCGGGTTCGACCACTACGCCGAGCTGTCCGACCGCCTCGACGACGTGGTGGCCGGCCGCACGGTCGCGTCGCACACGCCGTCGGACCGGCGCAAGCTGCTGCCGATCAGCCCGGTGCAGCGGCCCGCGGCCGCGGAGGCCGTGGAGGTCCCCGGGCACGCCCAGCACGGCTGGGGCCCGCGCGTGCTGCGCACCCGGCTCGACGATTCGCCCGTGGCCGCGCTGAAGATCGCGTCGGGCTGCGACCGGCGCTGCTCGTTCTGCGCCATCCCGTCGTTCCGCGGCTCGTTCGTGTCGCGCCAGCCGGACGAGATCGTGGCCGAAGCGCAGTGGCTCGCGGAGAACGGCGTGAAGGAGCTGTTCCTCGTCAGCGAGAACTCCACGTCCTACGGCAAGGACTTCGGCCGCGACGGCACGCGCGCACTGGAGCTGCTCCTGCCGCGCCTGGCCGAGATCGAGGGCATCGACCGCGTGCGCGTGTCCTACCTGCAGCCCGCCGAGACGCGCCCGCAGCTGGTGAAGGCCATCGCGACCACGCCGGGCGTAGCCGACTACTTCGACCTGTCCTTCCAGCACTCGAGCGAGCAGGTGCTGCGCCGGATGCGCCGGTTCGGGTCCACCGACTCGTTCCTCGCGCTCACCGAGCAGATCCGCGAGTACGCGCCGGAAGCCGGGATCCGCACCAACGTGATCGTCGGGTTCCCCGGCGAGACCGAGGACGACCTCGCGGAGCTCGAACGCTTCCTCACCGGCGCGCGCCTCGACGCCGTCGGCGTGTTCGGCTACTCCGACGAGGACGGCACGGAGGCCGAGACCTTCGACGGCAAGCTCGACCCCGCCGTGGTCGCCGAGCGCGTCACCCGGATCTCGGCGCTGGTCGAAGAGCTCACCGCCCAGCGGGCCGAGGATCGCATCGGCACGTTCGTGGACGTGCTGGTGGAGCAGCCGGCCGAGGACGGCGACGACGCCGTCGGCCGTGCCGCCCACCAGGCGCCCGAGGTCGACGGCGAGTGTGTGATCCTCGAAGACCCGGACCGCGCCGCCGTCGAGGTGGGCGATCTGGTGCGCTGCGAGGTCGTCGACTCCGCCGGGGTCGACCTGATCGTCCGCCCGGTGCCGGACGCGGACCGGTGAGTGCCGCACCCAGCGACGCCGGCGAGGGCATGACCCGCGCCGCGCAGGCGTCGTCCCAGGGAGCGGCCCCCCAGACCCACGAGGTGCCTGCTGAAACGGGGGCCGCCCGCATGCCCGAGCCTGCCGTACCCGAACCGACGCCCGTCCCGACGCTGAACGTCGCGAACCTGCTCACGCTCTCGCGGCTGGTGCTGGTGCCGCTGTTCGTCCTCGCGCTCTTCGCCGGCGACGGCGTGGACACCACGTGGCGCGCGATCGCCACGGGCCTGTTCGTCATCGCCTCGGCCACCGACCAGGTCGACGGCTGGGTGGCCCGCAAGTACGGCCTGATCACCGACTTCGGCAAGATCGCCGATCCCATCGCGGACAAGGCGCTCATCGGCGCCGCGCTCGTCGGGCTCAGCGTGCTCGGGGAGCTGCCGTGGTGGGTCACGATCGTGATCGCGGTCAGGGAGATAGGCGTCACACTTCTGCGCTTCTGGGTGATTCGTCACGGTGTGATCCCGGCGAGCCGCGGCGGCAAGGCCAAGACGATGACGCAGATCCTGGCCATCGTCGTCTACCTGCTGCCGCTGCCGGCCGGGGCGGACCCGCTGCGCTGGGTGCTGATGGGGCTTGCCGTCCTGCTGACCGTGGTCACCGGCGTCGACTACCTGATCCGCGCGATCCGCCTGCGCGCGGCGGCCCGCCGGGCGACGGGCGCTTGATGGCGGAGCTCGACGAGGCGGCCGCGCAGCTGGTGGCCGTCCTGACCCGGCGCGGGGAGACCGTGGCCACGGCCGAGTCGCTGACCGCCGGACTGGTGTGCGCCACCGTCGCCCGCATCCCGGGCGCAAGCGTGGTGCTGCGAGGCGGGCTCGTCGTCTACGCCACGGAGCTGAAAGCCGCGCTGGCGGGCGTCGACGAGAAGTTGCTGGCCGAGCACGGCGCCGTGCACCCCGAGGTCGCGGCGCAGCTGGCCGACGGCGCTCGTGAGCGGTGCGGCGCCACGTGGGGCCTGGGGCTGACCGGTGTCGCGGGCCCGACAGCCCAGGACGGGGTGCCGCCGGGCACCGTGTACATCGGTCTCAGTGGGCCGTCGACCCGGATCGTCCGTACCCTGGCGGAGACCGGTGACCGGGACATGATCAGGACCGCGTCGGTGCGTTCGGCGTTTTCCCTGCTCGGGGAACATCTACACTGAAGGGGGCGTTCGCCCTTGGCGGACGCACGTGTCAAGTCCTGCGCTCGGGGCACCGCTCTGGGTAACGTAGGAGGCACCAGTTCGGGAAGGAGGCGCGTGATGACCGTGCTGTTGCGTGAGGCGATCGGTGATCGGCTCCGTCATGCCCGCACCAACCAGCGTCGGACGCTGCGTGACATCTCCCGCGCCGCCAGGGTGAGCCTCGGCTACCTGTCCGAGGTCGAGCGTGGTCAGAAGGAGGCCTCCAGCGAGCTGCTGGCTTCCATCTGCGACGCCCTGGACCTTCCGCTCGGCGAGTTGCTCCACAAGGTCGCGGCCGACGTGACGGCCCTCGAGTCGGTGGAGGTGGCTCCGGTCGACGAGCGCGTGGTCGACGGTGCCCCGAGGGAGACCGTGCCGGCGGAGCGGGAAGCCACCGCGTCGGCGAGCGGGTTCGAAGGTGGCCGCCTGGTCTCCGAGCTGGTCGGCGACGACCTGTCCGACCTGCGGCTTTCGCCCGCTCCGCGGATGAACACCCAGCTGCGGACCACGATCGGCGCGCCGAAGCTCGCGTCCACGATCGCCGCCTAGGAACGCGCAGAGAAACGCTTCGTACACGTACGGCCCCGGGTTGTGACCCCGGGGCCGTACGCGTATCCACAGAATCGATCAGGGTCGTCCCTGAATTCCCCCGGGGTCGCCTGGAACGGCAGGGGCTGACCTGACACGATGGAACCCAACGCCGGGGTCGGGACGTTGTGAACTAGGGGAGCGACGCCCCACCTCGAGACACACAGGGCCCGTGGGACGCAAGAAGGCAGGCGGAGGAGATGGCCAACCCGTTCGTGAAGTTCTGGAAGTACCTCATGGCGTCGTTCTCGTCGAAGATCGACGAGCACGCCGACCCGAAGGTGCAGATCCAGCAGGCCATCGAGGAGGCACAGCGCAACCACCAGGCGCTGACGCAGCAGGCCGCCTCCGTGATCGGCAACCAGCGTCAGCTGGAGATGAAGCTCAACCGGCAGCTCGGCGAGGTCGAGAAGCTGCAGGCGTCGACCCGGCAGGCCTTGGTGCTCGCCGACGAGGCCCGCGGCAAGGGCGACGAGCAGAAGGCGACCGAGTTCGAGACGGCGGCGGAGAGCTTCGCCGCGCAGCTCGTCACGGCCGAGCAGAGCATCGAAGACCTCAAGACGCTGCACGACCAGTCGCTGCAGGCCGCGGCCCAGGCCAAGAAGGCCGTGGAGCGCAACGCCACGATGCTGCAGCAGAAGCTGGCCGAGCGCACCAAGCTGCTCTCGCAGCTGGAGCAGGCGAAGATGCAGGAGCAGGTCTCCGCGTCGCTGAACCAGATGAGCCAGCTGGCCGCGCCGGGCAACACGCCGTCGCTGGAAGAGGTTCGCGACAAGATCGAAAAGCGCTACACCACCGCGCTGGGCCAGGCCGAGCTGGCGCAGAACTCGGTGCAGGGCCGCATGCTCGAGGTGCAGGAGTCCGCCACGCAGATGGCGGGCCACTCGCGCCTGGAGCAGATCCGCGCGTCGATGCGTGGTGACTCGGTCGCGCAGGTCACCGACGGTGGCGGCGCCGCGAAGTCGGCCGGCACGGCGGGCAGCGCGGACATCCAGCGCGAGATCCAGGCCCGCGTGCAGGCCGAGCAGGGCAAGAACCCGGCCTGACCGCCGGACGCGAGGACGACTACCGGGGGGTAGGGGATGGCCGGCAGCAGCGGACGGCGGGACTTCAACGAGTTCAACGCCAAGCTCGAGAAGCACATCGAGAAGCTGCCGGAGTACGCCCAGCGTGCCCAGGAGAAGCTGCAGCGGTACTTCCCGCCGGCCGATGAGGCCGGCGGGAAGCCCGCCGCGAGGCCGTCCTCGCCGAGGCGTCCGGCACCGAAACGTCCCGCGCCGCCCGTGGTGCGCCGGACCGCCGTGCCCACCGCGTTCGCGCAGGTGGCCGGCCAGGTCCCGGCCGTTGCCGAAGTGCGCGCGAAGTGGCAGCGGTGGAACGAACCCGCGGCCAAGCACCAGCGGCGCATCACCCGCACCTCCCGGGTGCTCACGTTGTGGCTGCTCATCACGATCCTGCTCGGCGTCCTGACCGTGCTCGCCGGAACCGGCCTGATGGGCGCCGGCGGCACCGACGTGGCCCAGACCGTGCTCGCGGGCTTCGGCACTGTCGTGTTCGGCACGTTCAGCGTGCGGACCGGCCTGAAGCTTCGTCAGCTGAAGAAACTCGAACTCCCGGCGGCGAGCAGCGCGGCCCCGCCGCCGCTGCCCCCGGCCGCCTCGGCCGCCCGTGAACCGATGGAACGGCTGGCGGAGTCCGAAGCCTCCCTCGGCGAGCTGTTGCGGCAGCTGTCCGTGCCGACCTCGCTGGGCACCACCGCCGTCCCCGAGGTCTCCGTGGCCGACGCCCGTGCCACGGCCCAGGAAGCGGCCCGCGCCCTGCGTGGTCTGGCCGCCCGCATCCAGGCCATCGAACGCGGCCGCAACTCCGCCCCCGAACGTGAGCGCGGCGCGCTGGACGCGGCCGTGGCGAAGCTGCGCGAGCAGCTGGACGACGGCATCGAAGGCTTCGGCAGCCTGGTCGCCGCGGCGGGACGCGCGGTCGCGGCCAGCAGCGACGGCATGGGCACGTCCAAGCAGGCGCTGACCGACGCGACCGACCACCTCGCGGGGCTCGCGCTGGCGTTGCGGGACCTGTCCTAGGGGCTGCGACGCGGTTCGGCGGGTTTTTCCGCGGGTGATTTTTCCCGCGTGCACGGATTCCCGTGCGGTGACGGGGTGCTGTGCACGGCACCGGAACGAGCCGGATGGCGCAGTTTGGGTTTCCGGTCGGCCTAGTCCCCGGCACCCCGCGCCGACGGTGGGTGAGTGTCCCCGAATACCGAAACAATGGCGTAATCCGAAACAGCTGGTTACGGAAACGCGTGCGGTTTAACGTTTTTCTCATGAAGTCAGTGGTGGCACCCGCCAGGATCGGCGCCTTGGCCTGAGGTTCCGCGGCGCCGGACGTACACAGTGGACTCATCCGTTCCGTCGAGGAAAGGACCCCCCGTGACCACGCTCCCGCCCGAACCGGAACCCGTGCCCGTCCCGCCACCCAGCTCGCACCAGAGGGTGGTGGCCGCGTTCGAACGCCTCGCGCAAGTCGACCGCCCCGAGCTGTGGATCAGCCTCCGCACGCTGGAAGAGGTGCTGGTCGACGCGAAGGCCGTCGACGAGCGCGTCCGCGCTGGGGAGGCCCTCCCGCTGGCCGGGACCGTCGTCGCGGTCAAGGACCTCATCGACGTCGCCGGGCTGCCCACCACCGCGGGGTGTCCGGGTTTTTCGCGGGTGCCCGTGACCAGCGCCACGGCGGTCACGCGGCTCACCGGCGCGGGTGCCGTGGTGCTGGGCAAGACGAACCTCGACCAGTTCGCCTCCGGGCTGGCCGGCACGCGCAGCCCGTACGGCGCGGTGGCTTCGGCCGGCGACCCCCAGAAGGTCGCGGGTGGGTCCAGCAGCGGTTCTGCCGTGGCCGTCGCGCTCGGGATCGCCGACCTCGCGCTCGGTACTGACACCGCCGGCTCCGGCCGGGTGCCGGCGGCGCTGAACGCCGTCGTCGGCCTCAAACCGACCCTCGGGCTGGTGCCGAAGACCGGGGTTTTCCCGGCGTCGCCGTCGTTCGACTGCGTTTCGGTGTTCGCGAGCAGCCTCAAGCTCGGCCAGCGCGCGCTCGCCGTGCTGACCGGCCCGGACGGCCAGGACGCGTCCGTGCGCGAGTGGCCCGCCGACGTCCGCCTCGGCGCGGGGGAGCGGCCGCGGGTCGCGATCCCCGACGACGCCGGGCTCGCCGCGTTGTCCGGACCGGCGAGGCGCGCGTTCGGCGTGGCCGTGGCGTCGCTGGAGGCGTCCGGCGCGGTGATCGAGCCGATCGATCTCGGTGTGTTCTTGGAAGCCGGGGAGCTGCTTTACGGCAGCGCGCTGGTGGCCGAGCGCTACGCGTCGGCCGGAGACGTGCTGGCCGGGAAACCGGAAGGCGCCGATCCGACGGTCGCCGGCCTCGTCGCGGCGGCGGGCACCCACCTCGCCCACGAGCTCGCCGACGCCCACGGCCAGGTCGCCCGGTTGCGCGCGGTGGCCCGCGAAGCGCTCGGCGAGTGCGACGCGCTGCTGCTGCCCACCGTGCCCGACCACCCGGATCTCGGCGAGGCGTTGGCCGATCCGCTCGGCGTGAGCGCGCGGCTGGGGAGGTACAGCGCGTTCGTGAACGTCCTCGACCTCGCCGCCGTGACCGTGCCGGTCGCGCCGGGGGACCAGCGGCCGTTCGGCGTCACGATCGCCGTGCGGGCGTTCGAGGACCAGATCGCGCTCGACCTCGCCGCGGTGCTCACCGGGGAGCAGGCGAGCGAGCCGTACCCGCCCGAAGGGGTCGACCTGGTCGTGTTCGGCGCGCACCTGCGCGGCCAGCCGCTGCACGACGAACTGCGGGGCGCGCGGTTCGTGACGCCGGTTCAAACCGCCGAGCGGTACCGCATGGTGCTGCTCGACACCGAGCCGCCGCAGCCCGGCGTGATCCCCGGCCACGGCGCGCTCGACGGCGAACTCTGGCGGCTTTCGCCGACGGGCTTCGGCCGGTTCGCCGCGGCGCTGCCGGAGCCGTTCGTGCTCGGGCACGTGGAGCTGGAGGACGGCAGCACGCCGCTCGCCGTGCTGTGCCGACCGGCCGCCACGGGCGGCGCGCCGAACCTCGACCGGTACGAGTCGTGGCGCGGCTACCTGCGGTTCGTCAGCACGGCCGGCCTGCGATCCCCCGGCTGATGCGGCGCACCAGCGCCGGTCCGTGCAGTGCGAAGCCGGTGTAGAGCTGTACGAGGCTGGCGCCGGCGTCGAGCAGCCGGCTCGCGTCGTCGGGGCCGAGGATGCCGCCGACGCCGATGATCGGCAGCTTGCCCTCGGTGCGCTCGTGGACGAAGCGGACGACTTCGAGCGAGCGCGCCGTGAGCGGGCGGCCGGACAGACCGCCGGCCTCGGTGGCGAGGTGCGCTTCGGCCGGGGCGACACCGTCGCGGGAGAGCGTGGTGTTGGTGGCGATGAGCCCCGCGACGCCGTGGCCGAGGCACACCTCGAGCAGCTCCGCGAGCGCCTCGTCGGTGAGGTCCGGCGCGACCTTCACCAGCAGCGGCGTGTCCCCGCCCAGCTCGGCGGACGTCTTGCGCAGCTCGGCGAGCAGCTCGCCCAGCGCGGCCTTGTCCTGCAACGCGCGCAGCCCCGGGGTGTTGGGTGAGCTGACGTTGATCGCGAAGTAGTCGGCGTACGGGTGCAGCGCGCGCAGCGAGAAGCGGTAGTCGGCCACGGCCTCGTCGAGCGGGGTCACCTTGGACTTGCCGATGCTGATCCCCAGCGGCACGCGGGGCTTGCCCTGCGCGGCGAGCCGGCGGGCCAGGGCTTCGGCGCCGTCGTTGTTGAAGCCCATCCGGTTGATCACGGCGTCGCTCTGGGGGAGGCTGAACAGCCGCGGCTTCGGGTTGCCCGGCTGCGCGTGCCGGGTGACGGTGCCGACCTCGACGAACCCGAACCCCAGCGCCGGCCACGCCGTGAGCGCGCGCCCGTTCTTGTCCATGCCCGCGGCCAGCCCCACGCGGTTCGGGAACCGCAGCCCCAGCACGGTGACGGGGTCCTTGGTGCCGTAGACCCGCGCGAGCGGCCCGAGCGCCGGGCCCACGCGGCTCAGCAGCCGCACGGTGCGCTCGTGCACCAGCTCGGGGTCGTGGTAGGCCAGCCGGTACAGCCCGGGGCGGGCGATCTTCTCGAAGAGCACGCGCCCATGCTGCCTCATCGGCTCCGCAGCGGCGTCCGGAACCCGGGCCACCTGTGGCGCGGGTCGCCGCAGAGACGCTCAGCCGGCGGCGCCTTCCTTCCACTCCTCTTCGAGCATGGCGTAGACCAGCTCGTCGGTCCACTCGCCCTTGACGATCTCGTTCTCCTTCAGGTGTGCTTCCTTGCGCATCCCGAGACGTTCCATCAGGGCGCTCGACGCGCTGTTGCGGCCGTCGCAGCGCCCCACGACACGGTGCAGGCCCAGGTCCTCGAACCCGAGGCGCAGCAGCTCTTTCGTGGCCTCCAGCGCGAGGCCGCGGCCGTGGTGGTCGGGGTGGAAGACGAACCCGATCTCGCCCTGGCGGTGCTCGGAGCTGAGGTACTCGAGGTTCAGGTCGCCGATCAGCTGGCCGGTCTCGGCGAGCTCGACCGCGACGGCGAGGAACTGGCCCTCCTGGGTCAGCGTGGAGCTGTGCACGCGCTTCGCGAGGGCGGCGGCGGATTCGGCCCGGCTGCGCGGTCCCCAGTAGAGGTAGCGGGCGACGTCGGCCCGGGACTGGAAGGAGTTCAGCGCGTCGAGGTCCTCGAGCTTGAACGGGCGCAGGAGCAACCGTTCCGTCGTGATCGGGTAGTCGGGCCGGAGCATGCCGTTCAGGCTAGCCACGTACGGCCGTTCGGGGTATGCGCCCGTGCCGATCGATCGGCGAAGAAGGGGGATCGATCGCCGGACGGTCGCCCAGCGGGGCCCGGCGGCGAGATCTCGTATATGAAGGGGTGCTCCCGGGGCGGCTCTCGGACGCCGTCAAACGTCCGAGTCCAAGCCGGACCGGTGCTCGAAAGCCCCGGGAGCCCGGTGGCTGCCTGGTATTCGCTATCAGGCAAACACGCGAAGCAGGCGATGAGCCGAAGGTGGCTCAGGTTGTATCGCTGCTCAAAGTCCCTACGCGTGCCATCCGCTAGCGGACAGTCACCTCACGAGTCCTGTGAGAATACAACTTAGGACCACCTCCTCTCTCGTGTAAGACCACGCTAACCGCGAATGCCGGTGCCCGGCAACATCATTTGGGCCAACTCACGGTTGCCTGCCTGGGATGTCCGAATCCGTTCGCCCGGCGCGAACAGCGGGCGGCGGACAAGGGCCGGCGGGCGCGGTCGGTTTGGCGTCGTTGCCCGGCGTGGCGGTTCAGTCCACCGGGCGCGGACCGGGCTGGCAGCGCGGGCAGAACCACGTGGGCCGCCGGTGGACGCCTTCGCCCTGGTCGTGGACCTCGACCCGGCCGCCGCAGCGGAAACAGCCCTGGCGCGTGCGCTCGTAGACCCAGTTGCGCCGGCCGCGGCCGAGGTCGCCGGTGGTCACCTGCTCGTGGCGCCACGCGTTGGCCAGCAGCAGCTTCCGGGCCAGCGCCACGACCTTCCGGGTGTCCACTTCGGACACCGGCGTCCACGGTGACACCTTGAGCAAGTGGCAGATCTCGACCTTGTACAGGTTGCCGACGCCGGCCATCGCCCGCTGGTCGAGCAGTGCGTCACCCAGCTCACGGTCCGGCTGCGCGGCCAATGCGGCCGCGGCTTTCTCCGCGTGCTCGTCGCTCCACTGTGGATCGAGCAGGTCCGGACCGAGGTGCGCGACGAGGTCGTGTTCCGCCGTCGTGGGCACGAGTTTCAGGTCGTGGACGCGGAAGCCGATCGCCTGCACGTCGGCCGTCGCGAGGATCACGCGCGCGTGGTGGGCCGGGGTGCGCCAGCGGCCGCCGGCGGGGTAGATGTCCCAGCTGCCGTCCATACGCAGGTGGCTGTGGAGCGTGAGGTCGCCGGAGAAGCGCGTGAACAGGTGCTTGCCGACCGTCCCGACGCCGAGCACGTCACGACCCGAGAGGTCCACAGTGGCCAGTTCGGGATGGCGGAACTCCCCGCGTAGCAGCGTCTTCCCGGCCAGCGCCTTGTCGAGCAGCTTGCCGGTCAGGAAAACGGTGTCGCCCTCGGGCACGGCTCAGCCCGCGGCGTCGGGCACGGTCGCCGACGGCTCGGCGGTGGTCTCGAGGGCCTCGTCCTCGTCGCCGCGCACGCGGTGGCGCCCGGCGCGGTTGGACCGCAGAATCTTGGCCAGCACCATGTTGAACGTCAGCGCGATCTCCTGGGCGCCGGGGGAGTGCCACTCGTGGATGGGGCTGCACGCGCCCTGCGCCTGCTGCACGGCCAGCCGGTCGGGGATCGCCGTGGGCATCACCAGCGAGCCGAAGTTCTCGCGCAGCTCGGCGACGCGGAACTGGTGCTCGTAGGAGCGCACGCGCAGCTTGTTGACCAGCACGCCGATCGGGCGCAGACCCGGGTTGCTCTCCTCGCGGATGCGCTCGATGGCCTCCAGCGCGCGCTGGGCGCCCGCCACGGCGTACATCGTGGGCTCGGTGACGATCAGAGCGCTGTCGGCCGCCACGAGGGCGGACTTCGTCAGCCGGCCGAGTGACGGCGGGCAGTCGATGACCACGAGCTCGTACGGCTCTTCACGCAGCGGGTTCTGGTGGAGCTCGTCGAGCGCGCGCGAGAGGTTCTCCAGGCGCCGGCCGTCGGAGTCTGGCTCGTTGAGCAGCTCCAGCTCCTCGGTGCCGACCAGCACGTCGACCTCGTCGCTCCACACGCTGGGCGCGATCGCGCGTTCGAGGACCGCCCGCGCGGGGGTCTCGAGGACGTCGGCGAGCGTCGCGTCGGTGTAGGGCGGATCGAGCGAGGTGGTGGCGTTGCCCTGCGGGTCGAGGTCGGCCACGAGCGTGCGGGTACCCCTACGCAGAGCGGCCGACGCGATACCGAGCGCGACCGTCGTTTTACCGACGCCACCCTTGAGGCTGAGAACGGCGACCGTGTGCACTCGGCACAGCCTACGGGCCGCGGGCGGGGCGGGTCGCGAGGAAGGTGCCGAACACCTCTTCCGGGCAGGCCCGGGTGACGGCGGGTGACCGGCAGGCGGGCACTACCCTGTCCGACTATGAAGACGGACACCGTGGCGGCCCGGGGTTCGGGCGCCGTTCGCCGGGCGCTCGAGGCGGAGCTGCGGGCTGCCCGCGCCCGCGGCGTGGAGCAGCCCTCCGTCGTCGACGTCGGCGGCGGCAGTGGCGGCTGGGCGGTGCCGTTCGCGTCGGCGGGCTGCCTCGTGACCGTGGTCGAGCCCAATCCCAACGCGCTGGCGACGCTGCGCCGGCGCGCCGAGGAGGAGGGCGTCTCGCACCGGATCACGGTGATCGCGGACGACTCCGACGCCCTCGGCGCCAACGTCGAGGCCGGCTCGGCCGACCTCGTGCTCGCCCACGGCCTGCTCGAGGTCGTCGACGATCCGGCGGTGGCTCTCGCCGCGCTGGCCGCGGCCGTCGCACCCGGCGGGGCGCTGTCCGTGCTCGTGGCCAACCGCAACGCGGCCGTGCTGCATCGCGCGCTGGCCGGCCGGATCGCCGAGGCCCAGCGGCTGCTCGACGGCGCCGACGGCGTGGTGCCCGGCGGGCGCGACACCGTGCTGCGCCGCTTCGACAGCGCCGGCCTGACCGACCTGCTGGTGGCGGCGGGCCTCGAGGTGACGCTGCTGCAGGGCGACCGCGTGATCTCCGACGTCGTGCCCGGCGAGGTGCGCGAGGACGAGCTGGCGGAGTTCGAGCTGGCGGCGGCCGCGGTGCCGGCGTTGCGCGACGTGGCCGGGCGCCTGCACGCGATAGCGCGGCCCGCGCAGGTCTGAACCTGCGAGCTTCCGGCGCTGAGCAGGGCGTTCCCGGAATTGTCGGGGGTCCCCGGTAGCGTCGGTTCCCGTGGGGAGCAGAAACACCGAACTGCCCAGCGGCATGGGCCGCTACCGCGTCACCACGGGTGCCGAGACGCTGCCGGACGACACCGGCTGCGGGATCCTGCACGTCGACATGGACGCGTTCTTCGTGTCGTGCGAACTGAGGACCCGGCCTGAGCTGGTGGACAAACCCGTCGTGGTGTCCGGCGGCGGGCCGCGGTCGGTGGTGGCCGCGGCCAACTACCCGGCGCGCAAGTACGGCGTGCAGTCGGCGATGCCGTTCTCCACGGCGAAACGGCTGTGCCCGCACCTGATCTGCATCACGCCCACGTCGGGGCTCTACGGCGAGGTCTCGCGGCAGGTGATGGACATCTTCCGCGAGCTGACGCCGCTCGTGGAGCCGCTGAGCCTCGACGAGGCGTTCCTCGACGTGAGCGGGGCGTTGCGGCGGCTGGGGGCCACGCCCGCGCGGCTGGGCGCGCGGATCCGTTCGCGGGTGCAGGCCGAGCACGGGATCACGTGCTCGGTGGGCGTCGCGAAGGTCAAATTCGTCGCGAAGCTCGCGTCGGGGATGGCGAAGCCCGACGGGATGGTCGTGGTGCCGGCGGCCGAGACGCTGGCGTTCCTGCACCCGTTGCCGGTCTCGGCGCTGTGGGGAGTGGGGAAGCGCACCGAGGAGCAGCTGCGGGGGCAGGCGCTGCACACGATCGCCGACGTCGCCGCCGCGCCGCCCGCGCGGCTGCGGCGGTCGCTGGGCAACGCGATGGGGGACCAGCTGTGGGCGCTGGCCAACGGGCACGACGACCGCGCCGTGGTCCCGGAGGCGGCGGAGAAGTCGATCGGGGCGGAGCGGACGTTCGACGTCGACCTGCACAGCCGCGACGAGCTCGGGCTGGAGCTGCTGCGGCTGTCCGAACGGGTCGGCGCGACCCTGCGGGCGCGCGGGCTGCGTGGGCGCACGGTGTCGATCAAGGTCCGCTTCGCCGACTTCACCACGATCACCCGGGCGCGCACGCTGTACGCGGCCACGGACGTCGCGCGCGACATCCACCGGACGGCGGTCGAGCTGCTGGCCGAGCACGCGCCCACGGGGGCCGTGCGGCTGATCGGCGTGCGCGTGGAGGGCCTCGACACGGGCGAGGGCGGCGAGCAGCTCCAGTTCGCCTCCGCCGAGCCGCGCTGGCGCGACGCGGAAGTGGCCGCCGACGTGGCGAGGTCGAAGTTCGGGTCGGCCGCGGTGCGTCCGGCGTCGTTGCTGACGCCCCGCGAGACGTGAACTGCGTGGCCCATTGTGTCGTCTATTGTGTCGCCCGTTGTACCGTCACCGGGCCGTCGTGACCCAGTGTCAACCCACGTCAGTCGTGATTTCCCCCAATTCGATCCCTTCTGGATGCGGGATCGGGTAGTCGGACGCGCGCGGGGCTCGTATCCTGGACAGTGCCGCCCCGCCTGGGGCCGGCAGTTGGGTCCAGAACGTTGCGCGGCCCGGCGCCCGCGACAGCTGTGCCGGAGGAGGAAAGATGCCACTCTCCGAGCATGAGCAGCGGCTGCTCGATCAGATCGAGCGCGAGCTCTATGCCGAGGACCCCAAGTTCGCATCCACGGTGCGTGGCACCCGGTTGCGCCGCCCCGCCCGTCGACGGCGCATCCAAGGGATCGCGCTGTTCGTGGTGGGGGTAGCGCTCCTGGTGCTCGGCGTGGTGGTGCCCGTGCTGCGGGTCGCCGACATCCCGTTGATCAGCGTGCTGGGGTTCCTCGTGATGTTCTTCGGGGTCATGTTGGCGGTCACGTCGATACGGCACGGCGACAGCGGTGGAGGCGGCAAAGACTCCGGCCGCGGCGGTGGTGGCGGCAAGGGATCGGGCGGCAAGAGCTCGTTCACGCAACGGATGGAAGAGCGCTTCCGCCAGCGCTTCGAGGAGCAGTAGCTCCCTTCGGCCACGTCGTGGGATCCGCGCTTCACCCGGCTGGGGTGGAGCGCGGATTCTCGTGTGCGCGGGTCCAGCCGAAGCAGCCACGGCGCGGGCGTTGTCCGAGGCCTGTTCGATCGTGCACCACCGGGTGACTCTTCGGCCCCGGGCCGCACGTGCCGGGCCGGGTCGTCACACCCCTGCCGGCTCACCCAAGACAAGCCGCCGGCCCCGGTCGTCAGGGCCGACGAGCCGGGGCCGGTAACCGCGTCAGGTCAGGAGCGGCGTCGGAGGATCGACTTCGGGAACAGCCGTCCCCGCCAGGACAGGGGGGCCGTCGTACGCAGGCTGTGGCGGAGGCGGTCGAAGGCCGGGGCCAGTTCCGGGTCCGCCGTGGTCGCGCCGCTGTACCAAGTGCGCTCGACGGCGCCGATCACCGTGCGCAGGCTGTCGCGGCCGGAGTCGTCGAGGTGGTGGCGTTCGGCGATCTTCTGGCCGGCCACGCGGACGGTGTCGCTGCCGGCCAGCGGCAGGCCGCGGTCGGCGCACTCGGCCTTGAGTTCGCGCCACGCCGCGTCGGCGGAGCCGGGGGCGTGGGTGACGATCGCCTGGAGGTGGCGGCGGCGGGAGAAGTCGCGCAGGGCCGCTGGGCCGCCGAAGCCGACCAGGAGCAGCACGACGATCACGGCGAACCACCAAGCCACGAGGCCGGCCAGGAAACCCAGCGCGGCAACGAGGAGCACGCCGCCCGCCAGGGGCAGCCACAGGGCGACCTGGCTGGTGCGTGCGGCCGTGGGAGCCGGGGCATGGACCAGGACGTCGCCGTCCGGGACGGCGCCGGGCGGCAGGCCCGGAGTCGCGGTACCCGGAGCGGGAGGCCGCCGCCGCAGGACGTACGCCGTGACCACCGCCGCGGCACCCAGGACGGCGAGCACGGCGGCGAGGATCGCGAGCCAGCCGTCGTGCGATTCGGCCGTGGCCGTGGTGGTCGGGGTGGCCTCGTTCTGGCCCTTGTCGAGGGGCGACTGCGTGGCCGGGGCGTTGGAGCGCGGCGCGGTGGGCAGATCGTCGGTGGCGTCTGGCTGCTGGGAGTTCTTGTTGTTCTGCTGCAGGTACGCCGGGACGATGCCGCGGCCGTCGGCGAGCGGCGTCGGATCGAAGCTGACCCAGCCCTTGTCGCCGAAGTACGCCTCGACCCACGCGTGCGCGTCCTGTGAGCTGATCGACTGGTAGTCACCCTTCGGCACGCCCGGCGTGAAGCCGATGGCCACTCGCGCGGGGATGTGGGCGACGCGCAGCATCACGGCCATCGCCGACGCGTACTGCTCGCAGTAGCCGCGCTTGCCGTTGAGGATGAAGTCGGCCAGTGCGTCCGCGTCGGTGGCGTCCGCGGTCTTCGTGTCGTACACGAAACCGTTCTGCGCGCTGAAGAACTGCCACAGCGCGGTGGCCTTGTCGAAGTTGTCGGTCTTGCCCGCGATGAGCTGGTTGGTCTTCGCGACGACCCGTGGGTCCACTCGGCCGATCTGCGAGTAGAACGCCGGCACCTCGTCGGACTTCGGATCAGTGGCCCGCAGCTCGGCGGCCGTCGGTTCCTTCAGCGACGCGACCTCGGTGTAGGTCGGCGCGGACTCGCTCTTCGTGGTGAACACGGCGCCACTGACCCGGTCGTACAGCCACTGCGGCGAAAGCCCGCGCAGCGCGCGCGGTGCACCGTAGACGGGCAGCCAGTTGTCAACCCACTGCGTGGGCTGGATCTGGATCTGCCGCGACACGCCGGTGCCGTCGTCGCCGGGCGCCGCGGGCAGGGTGCTGTTGGCCAGCACACCCGTCTGCGCCTGACCGCCGCCGCGCAGGCCCCAGCCCTGGTTGGGCGTGTAGGTGTCGAGCGTGAACGCCCGGAGGTACCGCCGGTCGTTGCCGAGACCACGGACCTGGAACAGCTCGGTGTTTTGACCCTGGTCGAGCAGGCCGCGCAGCTGCGTGAACGGCGCGACGCCGAACCCGCCGCTGCCGTCACCGCCCGCGCCCGAGCCGGCGCCGAAGGGGATCTTCCCGACGGTGCCCACCCACGTGATCCCGCCGCCGAGCAGACCGAGCACGACGGCCGCGCTCACCACGGCCACGGGCGCCTGCAACGCTCGCGCGCGCCCGCCCGAACCCGGTGCCTCACGGTTGCGCCAGCGCCGGTGCCGGTGGTTGCCGTCGAGGGCGAGCAGGCACGCGAACGCGGCCGCGCCGAGCAGGAACGTCCACCACGGCAGCATTTCGTCGGACAGCGCCGCCGGCACCGCGTACACACACAGGAGGACCAGACCGGTCGCCGCCGGTGCCGCGGCGGCCACCGCGAGCGTGTCGACGAGCACCGCGACCAGCCCGATCGCGATCGTCACCAGGCACAGGATCGGCTGCGTGCCCTCGACCGGCGGCAGCCCGGTGCGGATCTGCTCGGCCGACGCCGCGAGCGTCGCCTGCAGCTCGCCGAAGGCCATGGGCCCCGGAATGATCTTGAGGACGCCCTGCGTGGTGAACGCGCCCGTGACCAGGAACAGCAGCACCAGAAGCTGGCCGAGACCGACCAGCACGGTCGGGGCGCGCAGCGAGCGCAACGCCAGGCCGGTCGACGCGATCAGGATGACCGCGACGAACAGGTAGCCGAACCACGCCCACCCGGAAACGACGCCGGTGAGCGACGTGGCCGCGCACAGCGTCGCGATGCCTGCGGCGACCGGCGGCAGGATCCCGCTGGACCAGACCGGCGGCTGGGCGGCCGGCTGCGGGGTCGGCGTGTGCGGGATCGGCGGGGGAGCCTGGGAAACGGGCGGACGGGGTGCCGTCGTGGTCATCGCGCACCGCCGATCAGGGCGCCGCGGTGGGCACCCGTGCGGCACAGCTCGGCCCACGCCTGCGGCATCTGCGTCTGCGGGCCGGCGATCACGACGCCCCAGCCGTTCGCGCGCAGCAGCTCGGCGGCGTCCTTCGTGGCCGCGGCCTGGTGGTCGGACGAGCCGGATCCGGCCCAGCTCGGCGTGTCCAGCACGACCGCGAGGCTGCGCACACCGCGTGGGCGGTAGCGGGCCAGCTCGTGCACCGACTCCGCGCTGACCGTGCCGAGCACCGCGATGAGCTCCTGTCCTTCGGCCGGGTCGTGGCCCAGTGTCACGTCGCGCTGATGCGCGGGCTGCAGCCCGGCCAGCGCGTCGAGCACCACGTTGTCGTAGCCTTCGCCGCCTTCACCCGGGGTGTCGGCGAGCGCGATGCCATGTTCGGTGACCAGGCGGACGCGGTGGCCGGAGCGGCGCAGGTGCAGCGCCACCGAAGCCGCGAAAGACACCGCCCACTCGAGACTGGCCGTAGGCCCGGTGCCGTGGTGGGCGGCGGCGCGGTGGTCGACCAGCACGGTCGTGCCGCCCCGCCACGGCCGTTCCTCCACGCGCACCATGACCTCGTCACGGCGGGCGGTGGAGCGCCAGTGGACCTTCCGCATGTCGTCGCCGGTGCGGTAGTGGCGCACGATCACGTCGGGCTCACCCTGACCGGCGTGCAGGCGGACGGTGCCGTCGTCGCCCGCGCCGACCCCGGCGCCGCCGGGCAGCCCCCAAAGACCGACCACGCGGGGCACCACCACGAGCCGCGAGTGCCCGATCAGCTCGCGTTCGAACTCGCACAGCCCGAACGGGTCGGTGATCGTCGCGCGCAACGGGCCCACCTGCTGGATCCCGCGCAGCGGCGGCTGCAGCGGGTAGCGCAGCAGCACCCGGCGATCGTGTGGCAGCCGCTCGACCACGAACCGCGGCTTCGAGCCCAGCGCGTACGGCACGCCGTCCTCGAGCAGGACCTCACCGCCCGGGAGCCGGCCGCTGCGCCACAGCTCGAGGTGCACCTCGCCGCTCGCGCCGACGGCCACACGTTCCGGCCGCAGCGCCCGCGTGGCGCCGAGCCTCAGCCGGGTCGCCGAGATGAACGCCGCGACCAGCAGCGGCAGCGCCACCACGAAGACGGCGACGCGCAGCAAGTCACGCTCGTTGAGCACCAGCGAGCACACGGCCGCGGCGATCCCCGCGGCCAGGAGGCAGCGGCCACGGGTGGTGAGGCCGGACAGTGCACGCAGCATGCGGTTCTCGGATTCGGGTAAGGGGATCGCCGGTCAGCGGGTGCCGGTGGAGCCCTGGGGGACGGGGACGCGGTGCAGCACAGCGCGGACCACGTCGGTCGCCGAGCGGCGGGCGGCGTGCGCCTCGGTGGTGAGCACGAGCCGGTGCGCCAGCACGGGCACGGCGACCGTGTGCAGGTCGTCCGGCACCACGTACTCGCGGCCCGACAGCGCCGCCTGCGCCCGCGCGGCGCGGACCAGGTGCAGCGTCGCGCGCGGCGAGGCGCCCAGCCGGATCTCCGGCACCTGCCGCGTCGCGGAGACCAGGTCCACGGCGTAGCGGCGGACCTCGGGCGCCATGTGCACCGCGCGCACGGTCTCGATGAGCCGCTGCACGGTCGCCCCGTCGGACACCGCCGACAGCTCGGCCAGCGGGTTGTGGCCCGCGTGCTCGTCGACCATGGCCAGCTCGGCCTGCTGGTCGGGGTAGCCGATCGACACCCGCGCGGTGAAGCGGTCGCGCTGGGCCTCGGGCAGGGCGTAGGTGCCCTCCATCTCGATCGGGTTCTGTGTGGCGATCACCATGAACGGCGCGCCGAGTAGGTACGTGCTCGTGTCGACCGTGACCTGGTGTTCTTCCATGCACTCGAGCAGCGCCGACTGCGTCTTCGGCGAGGCGCGGTTGATCTCGTCGCCCACCACGATGTTCGCGAACACCGGGCCGGGCCGGAACTCGAACTCGCCGGTCTGGCGGTTGTAGATCGACACGCCCGTGACGTCGCTCGGCAGCAGGTCGGGGGTGAACTGCACGCGGCTCACGGTGCAGTCGATGGACCGCGCGAGCGCCTTGGCCAGCGAGGTTTTGCCGACGCCCGGCACGTCCTCCACGAGCAGGTGACCCTCGGCGAGGAGGGTCACCAGCGCGATCCGGATGACGTCGGGCTTGCCGACCAGCACGCGTTCGACGTTGGCGGCGATCCGGCGGGCCGTGTCGTGCAGCTCGTCGAGGGACACTCTCGGGGCGTACCCGTTGCCTCGCCCGTTCGGGGCATCCGCCGAGGGGTAGGGCGGCTGCCCGGCCCCGCCGCCCTGCGGTCCGGCAGGGGTGGCGGACTGGATTCTCGACGTCACTCGTCCTCCTGGTGGCGCATGGCTGTGCGGCTTCCACCGGCTCCGCCGGGTCGCTCGCTGTCCGCGCAGCGATCAGCCTTCCATGCAGTGTGTCAAACTCGGGCGAACTCGGCGCCGGAACCCCGCGAACGGCCGCCGATGACTCTCCGGTAATGACCTCCGTCCACCGTTCGGGTGTACGGAGGCCCGTTTTCGGGTGCTCCCGCTGACGGACTGCTCTCACGTATGCTCCGAAACCGAGGTCGCTCGACTACGGAGAGGCGTAACCGCTCATGAGCGAGGTGGGGGCCGCACCGCTGCCCGACGTGCCGGGCCTGACGAGTTCGGGATCCGGCTCCGGCCGGTTCGCGGTGGCGCTGGAGCTGGCGACAGCCACCTACACGAAGCTCGGCGAGCTGCAGGACGTGGTGGGCGAGATGGTCCGCGAAGCCAACGTCCTGGGTCGCTCGGTGCCGCTCGGCAGCGGGTACGCCGGCGAGGTCGGCGCCTTCATGGCGCAGTACGGCTTCGGCCGAGACGGGTCGGCGGTCGCGCAGCTGACCGCGTTCGGCAAGCAGATCGAAGACCTCAAGGAACGCATCGCGAGCGCGTTGAAAAAGTACCAGCGCGAAGACGACGCGGCGGCCGCCGGCGTGGACTGCGCCGGTGGCTGAGCCCGTGCGCAAGCTCCTGCTGCTCGTGCCGGTCGTCCCGGCCCTCGTGGTGCTCGCCGCGTGCGGCCGCCCGGTGACCCCGAAGGCGGTCGCGGCCGACGGCGGCCCGGAGCCCGCGCCGTCGAGCGCGGCCCGCGAGACGCTGGCCGATCTGGACCCGTGCGCGCTGCTCTCGCCGAGCGACCGCTCGAGCGCGGGGCTCACCGAGCTGGGCAAGCCGAAGACGATCGGCCCGGCGCGCGCGTGCGACTGGACCGTGCCCTCGACGTTCGGCGTCACGGTCACGCTCGACGAGACCGCCGGGCTCGCCAACCTCGACGTCTCCCACGGCACCCGCACCAACAAGAAGGTCGGCGCGCACCAGGCACTGCAGGTGGCGGACAAGAAGGCCGCCGCCGGCACGTGCGCCGTGCTGCTCGGCGTCGGGGAGTCCGCGAGCGTGCAGGTGGACGTGAGCAACGCGAGCTTCTCCGACACCACGCTGGCGTGCTCCCGCGCGGCGACCGTCGCCGGGCTGGTCGAGCCGAAGCTGCCCTGAGCGTTTCCCGATCCCGTCAACCGGAAGGTGTGCCGTGTCCGCAGCCGTGCCCGAGCCGACGGCCCGTTACGAGTCCTTCAGCCACGAGGCGCTGGCGGCGCAGGTCGAGCACGGCAACGACCCCGTCGCCGCCGGCCAGGCCGGGGCGCGCTGGACCGAGCTGGCGCGCAAGTTCGAGGACTCGACCGCGTCGCTGGCCGCGCTGTCGGCGGGCAGCCACGAGACGTGGGAAGGCGAGGCGGGCGACGCGATGCGCGCGGTGCTCGCGCAGGCGGCCGGCTGGCTCGGGGAGTCCGCCGCCGTGTCCACTGTGGTCGGTGACTCGGTGGCGGGGCAGGCCGACGTCGCGGCACGGGCGCGGGCCGAGATGCCGCCACCCGTCGAGTTCGACCCGGCGGCGATGATCCGCTCGGCCGCCGCGAGCGGCAACGTCCTGGAGCTCGCCGGGTTGTCCTTCGCGATGGACGCGCGCCGCGCGGAAGCCGAAGCGGCGCGGCAGAAGGCGATCGACGTCGTGCGCACCCGCGATACGGCGTTGCACGGGCTGGTGCCGGGCATCGCGTTCCCGGACGCCCCGGCGCTGGGCTCGGGGCCGGCTTGATCCGGCTCTCCGCGTCGGCCTTCGACGTGGTGTGGCACGACCTCGGGCTCGGCCACGTGCCGGTGCCCTTGGCGGTGCCCGGCGTCGGCGCGACGGAGGCCGAACGCGCGGCCGTGCGCGCCGAGGTCTACCGCGGCCTGACCGACCGCGGCCTCTTCGACGGGCAGCTCGCGCCCGAGCTGCAGAACCGGCTGAGGCTGCTGGACAGCGGTTCGCGCTACGTCGCGTGCGAAGCCCTGGTGGACATGACGGCCGACACGCCGTTCCGCGCCGTGACCGCCGTGCGCGGACGCAACGGGGTGCTGGCGGTGCAGCCGGAACGGACGATCGGGCTCAGCGAGATCCGTGAGGGGGAGCTCGTGTCGGCGCTCGTCGAGGTGCTGCCGGAGCTGTCCGCCGGGCCCGGGTTCGGTGTGAGCCTGCCGGCTTCGGGGTGGGATTCGACGTCGGTCGCGACCTCGGCTTCGACGGCGCGCCAGGCGGAGGAGGTCGCCGCGATCCAGGCGCGGCCGGTGTTCGCGGCGGGGCAGTTCGGCGTCTACACGCGGGACAGCGGCGGGCGGATCGAGCGCTGCGGCGGGCTGACCTGGTTCGACACCGACGTGGGCGCGTACTCCGCCGGCGTGTCGAGCGGGCGGGGTGGCCAGGACTGGGTCAACGTCGCCCCGGTCGACGGGCCGCGGCTGGTCGAGCGGGTGCTGGCGCTGTTCTGCTGAGCCGGCCGGCACCTCACGCGAGGTCGAGCAGGCCGGTCGCGCTCACGTCGAGCTCGTGGAGCACCAGGCGGCTGCGCAGCTCGCGCACGCCGTGCTCGCGTTTGAGGCGGTCGACGACCGTTTCGAACTCCGCGGGGTCCAGGCAGGCCAGGCGGAGCTGGTAGTCGTACTCGCCGGTCATGCGGGCGCCCGACACGACCTGCGGGACGCCGTGCAGGTCGCGTTCGAAGTGGGTGCGGTCGATGTCCTCGCGCAGGCGTATGTCGCTCACCATGGTCAGGCCGCGGCCCAGGGCGGCGGGGTCCAGATCGGCCCGGAAGCCGCGGATGACACCGGCGGCGCGGAGGCGGCGGACCCGGTCCGCGACGGTGTTGGCCGACAGGCGCACCTGGGCGCTGAGCTCGTTGTAGGTGCGGCGGGCGTCCTCTTCGAGGAGCCGGACGAGCGAGCGGTCGATGGCGTCCACCCGGTCGATTGTGCAGAACTCGGTGTGACCGGGCAAGGGCCGAGGAAAGCTCGGCGGTGACGCGGCGGGTCCCGTGATTTCCGAGCCACCTTCGGCGGACTTCCTGGAAACGTTCAGGGCATGGAAGTCCTGCTGCCGCCCGTTCTGCCCGTGTTCAGCGTCCTGCTCGTGACCGTCGTCCAGCGCCGCTACGGCCCGCGGCTCGGCGGGCGGCTCGCCGGCTTCCCGACGACCACCTTCCCGTTCCTCCTCGTCCTCCTCGCGCGCGACGGCACCGCCGCCGTGGCCGACGCGGCGCGCGGGATGATCGCCGGCCAGCTCGTGGTGGCGGCCTTCTGCCTCGGCTACGGCCGGGTCGCCCGCCGGGTGCGGCGCCCGGCCGTCGCGGTCACGATGGCGCTCGCCATCGCCGCCGGGGCGTTGTCGCTGGTGGCCGAAGTGCGCTCGCCGTGGCTCGCGGCGGCGGTGACCGGCGCGGTCGTCCTCGTCGGGCTGGTGACCTGGCCGCCGGCGCCCCGGGTCGACACCGTCGCGCCGGCCCCGCGCTGGGACGTGCCCGTGCGCGTCGGCGCCGCGGCGGCCGTCGTGACGGCGCTGGCCGTCCTGTCGAGCCTGCTGGGCCCGCACCTGGCCGGCGTGCTCGCCTGCACGCCGGTCGTGCTGGCGATCCTCACCCCGACCACCCACCACGGGTCCGGCTTCGCCGCCGCGGAGACCCTGGTGCGCTCCGCCTTGCGCTCGCTGCCTGGGACGCTGGTGTTCGCCGTGGTCACGGCGTGGTGCGTGGTGCCGCTCGGGCCGGTGGTGGCGTTCGCTCTGGCGGGGGCCGGGCTGCTGACGGCCGACCACCTCGTCGGCCGGTTGCCGGCCGCACGGCAGCCGGTCGGGGCAGGTCAACCCCGCTGACCCCACTTCGCGGCGTGATACTTCACGCCGTGGCGGTCGGAATGCCCGGCCGCACACTGGGGTTGTCGCCAGTAAGAGAAGCGTGGGAGGAGGCGGGCGTGACGAGCCTTGAAATGGCGGACACGGAGTCCGGAGCGGTCGAGCACCGCACGCGGGCGCGGCGCCGCCTACCCTGGCGGCCCGCGCTCCACTGGGCTGTCGTGGCCGCCGCCCTCGGGTACCTCGTGTGGCGCGTGCCGGAGCTGGCCACGGAGTTCTCGCAGCTCGACCACGTGCAGTGGGGCTGGGTCGCGGCCGCCGGGCTCGCCGGGCTCGCGGCGCTGGCCGTGTACGGCGAACTGCACCGCCAGCTGCTGCTGGTCGGGGGAGCGCACGTGCCGGCCTCGACCGTGCAGGGCATCACCTTCGCGCAGAACGCCGTGTCCACCACGGTCCCCGTGGTCGGCGGGGCGGGCTCGCTCGCCTACGCGATCAACCAGCTGCGCCGCCGCGGCGTCGACAGCGCGCTGTCGGCCTGGGCGGTCCTGCTCGCCGGCGTGATCACCACCGTGCTGCTCATCGTCCTCGGCTGGTTCGGGCTCGCCTGGGCCGGCCGGGTGCCGCTGCGTCTGGCGGTGCCCGCGGCCATCGTGGTCGCGGTGGGTTCCGCCGGGGTGTGGGCGCTGCTGACGCACCCGGCCGTCCTGCAGCGCGGGCTCACCTCACTGCTGCGTGTGTTCGGCCGCACCCCGGGCACCTGCGCCACCTGCCGCAAGACCTGGCTCGAGAAAGCCGACGCCGCCGCGCTGCAACTCTCGGAACGCGTCGCGCGGCTGCGCCCGGGCGGCACCCGCTGGACCATTCTGCTGGTCCTCGCGCTCGCCAGCTGGGGCTTCGACTTCTTCGCCCTCATCGCCAGCGCCGAGGGCACCGGCGCGCACATCCGCTGGGACGTCCTCGCCGTGGGCTTCCTGGTCGTCCAGGCCAGCATCGCCCTCCAGATCCTTCCCGGCGGCGCCGGCCTCGCCGAAGCCGGTCTGCTCGGCGTGCTGGTGGCCGCGGGCGTCCCCGCCGCACCGGCCGCCGCGACCGTGCTCATCTACCGCGCGATCAGCTGGGCGGGCCTGTCGCTCGTCGGCTGGGTCGTCTACGCCCTGCAACCGCACGCGACGCCGGCCCACGGCCACGAGCCGACCGCGGCCGCCGCCCTGCCCCAGGCCTGATCCGCCCTCACGTTCGAGCCCGGTGGCCACGGGCGCCCGGTGACTGCGAGGGTCCGGTGGCCTTGAGTGCCCGGCGGCTGCGGGGTGCACGGTGACTGGGAGAGTCCGGTGGTCATGAGTATTCGGTGGCCAAGAGCGCACGGTGGCCGCGAAGGTCCGGTGGCCACGGGTGATCGGTGACCGCGAGGGCCTGGCGACCACTGGCGTCCGGCGACCGCGAGTGCTTGGTGACCACGAGGTTCCTGGGCCACCGGCGATCGGTGACCGCGAGGCCCAGCGACCGCGAGGACCGGCGGCTGCCTGGGTAACTACGAGGTCCGTCGAATACGGCGACCACGGGCGTCCGGCGACTGCGAGGGTGCGCGGTGACTGCCGAGCGTCCGGCGACCGCGAGTGCTGGGCGACCGCGAGTGCTGGGCGACCCCGAGGGTCCGGTGGCCACGGGCGCGCTGCAACTGCCAGGGCCCGGCGACCGCGAGTGCCCTTTGACCAGGTGTTTCCCGGAGTCCCCACGTCGCTCCACCGCAAGCCCCGGCCCGGCCCCGCCGGTCTCCCCACCTCACCCCACCCGCGTCGCCACCGCGCCTCACTGCGATCCCCACCGCCCCCACCCGCGGCCCCACCCGCGGCCCCCACTGCGATCCCCACCGGGCCCCACCGGGGTCCCCACCGGGCCCCACCCAGGGGATCCCTGGTCTTCACGCTGCCGTTCCGCGGACGTCCGGCACCCGGTCGGGTTGCTCCGAGACCCCGGCGCGGGGGATCTTGACCACGGGCCCCCACCCACCCCCCACCAGGCCCCACGGCGCTGACCTGCGTAAACGCGTGACACGACGGAGTTAACGCGAGGCAGGTCGCGTTGACTGTGGTGAAAAGTGGGGTACGGTGGTGACCAGTGGGGCAGAAGGGAGCCCCGGGGCCGGAGTCGGGTGGTTCGCCAGCCGGAGCCGGTAGGGAGGTGGAGGCCGGTGTTCCTCGGCACCCACACCCCGAAGCTGGACGACAAAGGGCGGCTCGCGCTGCCCGCGAAGTTCCGCGACGAGCTGGCCGGCGGGCTGATGGTCACCAAGGGGCAGGACCACTGCCTCTTCGTCTTCCCCCGCGCCGAGTTCGAGCAGATGGCACGGAAGGTCGCCGACGCCCCGTTCACGAACGAGGCGGTTCGGGCCTACCAGCGCTACCTGTTCGCTGGAACAGACGAACAACGCCCGGACGGGCAGGGGCGCATCACCATCGCGTCCGAGCTCCGGCGCTACGCCGGGCTGAACAAGGAGTGCGTGGTGATCGGCGCGATCACCAGGCTGGAGATCTGGGACGCCCAGGCGTGGCAGGGCTACCTGGACGAACACGAGGACAGCTACGCGAAGGCTCGAGAGGAAGTTCTACCGGGCGTCTTCTAGGGGACACGGACACCGGAGCACCTGCGTCGTCGGGGGACGCGGGTCCGCCGAGGCCGTGGAACCGGAAAACGTCCCCGCGGATGCCGTGAGGCCTCTGTCCGCTCTTTGGCCCTGGCGCACCTTCCCCGGTGCCAGGTCGGACCGCGGGCGGGCAGGGACCTGACGGCATCCGCCGCATCTTCCCCGGGAATTCGGAGCACGAAAGGGGGAGGGGCATGGCGACCGAACACGAGCACGTTCCGGTGCTGCTGGACCGCATCGTCGAGCTGTTCACCCCCGCCTTCGCCGACCGCGACGCGGTGCTGGTCGACGCGACCGTCGGCCTCGGCGGCCACTCCGACGCGCTCCTCACGGCTTTCCCCCGCCTGCGGCTCGTCGCGCTGGACCGCGACCCCGCCGCGCTCGAGCGCTCGGCCGAGCGGCTCGCGCGGCACGGTGACCGCGTCGACCTCATCCACACCGTCTACGACGGGCTCCCCGAAGCCATCGAGGGCTTGGGACTGTCCCGTGTGGACGGCATCCTCTTCGACCTCGGCGTGTCCTCGATGCAGCTGGACCGCGCCGAACGCGGCTTCGCGTACTCGAAGGACTCCCCGCTGGACATGCGAATGGACCCGACCACCGGGTTCACCGCCGCCGACGTGCTCAACACCTACACACCCGGCGAGCTGATCCGGATCCTGCGCGACTACGGCGAAGAGCGCTTCGCGCAACGGATCGTGCGGGCGGTCGTCGCCGAGCGGGAGAAGGAGCCGTTCACGCGCAGCGCGCGGCTCGTCGAGCTGCTTTACGACGCCGTGCCGGCCGCGAGCCGCCGAACCGGCGGGCACCCGGCCAAGCGCACGTTCCAGGCGTTGCGGATCGAGGTCAACGGCGAGCTGGAAGTGCTGCGGCGGGCGATGCCGGCCGCGCTCTCGGCGCTCGCGATGGACGGCCGCATCGTCGTGGAGTCCTACCAGTCGCTCGAAGACCGCCTGGTGAAGCAGGCGTTCGCGGAGCTCGCGAAGTCGCGGACCCCGGAGGGGCTCCCGGTCGAACTGCCCGGGCACGGCCCCGAGCTGAAACTCCTGACCCGAGGAGCCGAGAAGGCAGGCGAAGGCGAGATCGAGCACAACCCGAGGGCCGCCTCCGTGCGGCTGCGGGCAGCACAGAGGATCGGAGAGCCGCGATGACCGCACCCACGAAGTCCCGCCGCCGCTCCGGCGCGCCGGCGACGCGCCGGAGCGCGCAAGCGGGGACCACGGTCGAGCAGGAACCGCAGACCACGACCGGCCGCACCACCGCGCAGCCGGAAACCACGCCGCGCCGGTCCTCGCGCGGCCGCACCACGGCCGCGGAGCGGGCGTACGCGCGCCGCGCGCAGCGGGCCGACCTGCTGCAGCAGCGGGAGCCGAAGAAGCCCCAAGCCCAGGTCGAACGCACCGAGGCCGAGGTCAAGCCGAAGCGGCTGCTGCTGCGCTGGCCGCGTTCGCGCGCCTCGTTCGTGCTGGTCATGATGGGGCTGCTGGCCGTCGGCGTCGCCTCGACGCTGTGGCTGACCACGCAGGCCATCGCCGACTCCTACCGCCTCGAGCAGCTGCGCACGACCAACGCCGGCCTGGCCGAGGCCAAGGACCGGCTCGAGCGCGACGTCGCGAAGGCGCAGTCGCCCGCGTCGCTGGCGCCGGCCGCGAAGCAGCTGGGCATGG
This sequence comes from Amycolatopsis sp. NPDC051373, assembly GCF_040689465.1. Classification (NCBI taxonomy): domain Bacteria; kingdom Bacillati; phylum Actinomycetota; class Actinomycetes; order Pseudonocardiales; family Pseudonocardiaceae; genus Amycolatopsis; species Amycolatopsis sp. NPDC051373. Next base: position 48,424 of record NZ_JBFBAE010000035.1, read on the forward strand.
TGCCCGGCGGCGACCCGGCCCGCATCGTGGTGGGGCCGGACGGCAAGACCACCGTCGTCGGCGAGCCGACGAAGGCCCAGCCTGCCGCCGGCTCGACGAACGAGACGCCGCCGCAGCCCGGTAACACCGGTCAGCCCGCTTCGGGTCAGCAAGAGGGCGGCATCGAGGGCGACCTGCCGTCCGCGGGACAGTGATGGTGGCTTCGGGGGCGAGCCGGGCGCGTGCCGCGGGCAGCGCCCGGCGGACCTACGCCGCGGGCACGCGCCGCGCCGTGGCCAAGCGCGGCAACGGCGGGCAGCGCAGCCGCTTCTCGGCGGTGCGCATCCTGCTGGTGGCGCTCATGGTCGTCGCGGGCGTGAAGCTGGTGCAGGTGCAGTGGTTCGAGGCGCCCACGCTCTCGGCCGCGGCCGAGCGGCAGCGCAGCCTCACCATCGACATCCCCGCGCAGCGCGGGTCCATTGTGGACCGCAACGGCAACAAGCTCGCCTTCAGCGTGGAAACCCGCACGCTGTCGGTGAACCTGCGCGTGCTGCACAAGACGATGGACGACTACGCGAAGAAGAACCCCGCGAAGGGGGTGAACTTCGAAAGCGAGGTGACGCAGGCGGCCAAGTACATCGCCGCCAAGGTGCCGAACCTGACCACCGAGCAGGAACTGTTGACGAAGCTGCACAAGCCGCAGTCGTTCACCTACCTCGTGGACAACGTCGAGCCGTCCGTGGCCACCGACATCGTCAAGCAGTTCGCGTGGATCGGCGTGGAGAACCGCGCGATGCGCGAATACCCGGGCGACACGCTCGCGTCGAACATCGTCGGCCTCGCCAACTGGCGCATGGACGACCCCGACGTGTCCAAGCACAACCTCCACGGCGTGGTCGGGCTGGAGCAGTCGCGCGACAACGACCTGGCGGGCACGCCGGGCCGCGAGATCGTGAACACCCAGAACGGCAACGACAACCTGTATCTGCCGGGCTCCGAGCACGTGCTGCAGGCGGCGATCCCCGGTTCGGACCTCGAGCTCACCATCGACTCGGACCTGCAGTACGAGCTGCAGCGGCAGCTGAGCGACTACGTCGCGCAGTCGCACGCAAAGGGCGGCCAGGCCGTGATCATGGACTCGAAGACCGGCGAGATCTACGCGCTGGCCGACGACAAGACGTTCAACCCGAACGACCAGTCGACCTTCCAGGACGAACTGCTCAACGACCGCGCGGTGACCACACCGTACGAACCGGGATCGGTGAACAAGATCGTCACGGCCACCGCGGCCATCGACGAGGGCATCGCCACGCCGCAGTCGACGATCGCGGTGCCGGGCGAGATCAAGATCGCCGACCGCACGGTGCACGACGCCTGGGTGCACGGCACGCAGAACTTCACCACCACGGGCATCTTCGCCAAGTCCTCCAACGTGGGCACGCTGGAGCTGGCGCAGAAGATCGGCCCGGACCGCTACTCGGACTTGCTGAAGAAGTTCGGCATCGGCCAGCGCACCGGCCTCGGCCTGCCCGGTGAGAGCCCTGGTTACGTGCCGCCGCGCAGCCAGTGGTCGGCCAGTACGTTCGGCAACCTGCCGATCGGCCAGGGCCTGTCGATGACCGTGGTCCAGATGGCCGGGATGTACCAGACGATCGCCAATAACGGCCTGCGCGTGCCGCCGCGGATCGTGAAGGCGAAGAAGAACCCGGACGGCACGGTCGTGCCCGAGCCGGCGCCGAAGCCGGTGCAGGTGGTCAGCCCGCAGACCGCGACGACGGTGCGCGACATGCTGCGCGCGGTGGTGCAGAACGCCAAGAGCCCCAACGCGGGTACGGCGCCGTCGGCCGCGCTGGAGGGCTACCAGATCTCGGGCAAGACAGGCACCGGCCAGCAGGTCGACCCGCGCACGAAGGCCTACAGCCAGAGCCTGGCCAACATCACCTTCGCCGGGATCCTGCCCGCCGACCACCCGAGGTTCGTCGTCGGCATCCGCCTCGACGCCCCCGACACCACGCTGCCGGCCGGGCACTCGGCTGGCCCGCTGTTCCACTCCATCGCCTCGTACCTCACGCAGCGCTACCAGATCCCGCTGTCCGACGGTCCGTCGCCGGAGGTCCCGCTCATCATCCCGTACGGTTCCGCGACGTTCCCGCGACACGACCGGAACGCCTTCGCAACACACGGCCCGGGGCCGCCTCGCACCGAGCGAGGCGGCCCCGGGCCGTGTGTTTCCGGCTGCGATAGTCCACATCGGCTGGTGGCGGCGGGCGGAAACGCTTGCCCCGCAACGACGTTGCGCGCGCCGCATAGCACACACGGTGCGCGGCGGCGCTTTCGCCGTACCGCCTTGGGTCACCCGATCGCGCTCTCGGTAACCTCTCGGACGTGTCCGTGTCCTCGTCCAAACCCCAGAGCGGGCCGGCTGCCTCGTCGCTGCCGGAAAGCCCGGTGAAGGCGGTCGCCGCCCCGCCCCGCCCGGCCCGGATCGACCCGGTCCCGCTGGCCACCCTGCTCGCGCGCGCGGGCGCCCGGCTGATCGCCGAGAGCCCCGAGGCCGCCGACCTCACTGTCACCGGCACCACGCTGCGTGCGCAGCACGTGCTGCCGGGCGACCTGTTCGCCGGCTTGCCCGGCGCGCGCGCCCACGGCGCCGACTTCAGCGACCAGGCCGTGGCCGCCGGCGCGGCCGCGGTGCTCACCGACGCCGAGGGCGCCGAGCGCCCCGCGTTGCGCGACGCCGGTATCCCGGTCCTCGTGCACCCGGACCCGCGCGCCGCGCTCGGCGAGATGGCCGCGTGGATCTACGGGGAGCCGTCGCTGCACCTGTCGGTGCTGGGGGTCACCGGCACGTCGGGCAAGACCACCACCTCCTACCTCGTCGACTCCGGGCTGCGTGCTGCGGGCCTGACCACGGGCCTGATCGGCACGGTCGAGACGCGCATCGCGGGCGAGCGCCTGGTCAGCGGCTTCACCACGCCGGAGGCGCCGGACCTGCAGGCGCTGCTCGCGGTGATGCTGGAGCGCGGCGTGACCCACGTGCCGATGGAGGTTTCGAGCCACGCGCTGTCGCTGGGCCGCGTCAACGGCACGCGCTTCGCGGTCGGCGCGTTCACGAACCTCTCGCAGGATCACCTCGACTTCCACCACGACATGGAGGAGTACTTCGCCGCCAAGTCGCTGCTGTTCGACGGCCGTTCGACCACCGAGGTCGTGGTCGTGGACAGCGCGTGGGGCCGGGCGCTGCTCACGCCGCAGACGGTGACGGTGTCGATCGAGCAGGGCGTCGACGCCGCGTGGCGCGCCTCCGACATCGAGCCCACCGCGGCGGGGGAGCAGACCTTCACCCTCCACGGCCCGGACGGGCTCACACTCGCCGCGAAGATCCCGCTGCCGGGTACGTTCAACGTGGCCAACGCCGTGCTCGCCGCCGCGATCCTGGGCAGCGCCGGCGTGGACCCGGCGGCCATCATCGCGGGCCTCGGAGCCGTGGAGGTGCCGGGCCGGATGGAGCGCGTGTACCTGGGCCAGGACTTCACCGCCGTCGTCGACTACGCGCACAAGCCCGCGGCCGTCGCGCAGGGACTCGACGCACTGCGCGCCCGCACCGACGGCCGCATCATCACGGTGCTCGGCTGCGGTGGTGACCGCGACACGGCCAAGCGCCCGATGATGGGCGAGGAAGCCGTCCGCCGCAGCGACGTGCTGATCGTGACCGACGACAACCCGCGGTCCGAGGACCCGGCCCTGATCCGCGCCGCGATGCTCGCCGGTGCGCGGGGCGTCGGGCCGTCCCACGGCGGTGAGATCGTGGAGATCGGCGACCGCCGCGAGGCCATCACCCACGCCGTGTCGCTCGCCCGCGCGGGTGACATCGTCTTCATCGCCGGCAAGGGCCACGAGACCGGCCAGGAGGTCCAGGGTGTCGTGCACCCGTTCTCCGACCGCGACGAGCTCGAGGCCGCCATTCGCAAGCATCTCGAGGTGAGTGCGTGATCGAGCTCAGCCTGGCCGAGATCGCCGACGTCGTCGGCGGCCGGCTGCACGGAGCCGACGGCTCGTTGACCGTCACAGGGTGTGTCGAGTTCGACACGCGCAAGGTCGGGCCCGGCGGCCTCTTCGTCGCCCTTCCCGGCGAGCGCGTGGACGGACACGACTTCGCCGCGAAGGCCGTGGCGTCCGGTGCCGTCGCGGTGCTGGCCGGCCGCGAGGTCGACGCGCCCGCGATCGTGGTGCCGCCGCTGCCCGAGGGCCAGGCCAACGACCGTTCGGTCGCGCTGGCCGGCGACACCGACGGGTCCGGCGCCGCGGTGCTGGCCGCGCTCGCGAAGCTGGCGAACCACGTCGTCGGTCGGCTCGCCGCCGAGGGCCTCACGGTCGTGGCGCTGACCGGCTCGTCGGGCAAGACCTCGACCAAGGACGTCATCGCGCAGCTGCTGGAGCCGATGGGCCCCACGGTCGCGCCGCCCGGCTCGTTCAACAGCGAGCTGGGCCACCCGTGGACCGCGTTGCGCGCCGACCACCGCACCAAGTACCTGGTGCTGGAGATGTCCGCGCGCGGGATGGGGCACATCGCCGACGCGGCCGCGATCACACCGCCGCGCATCGGGGCGGTGCTCAACGTCGGCAGCGCGCACGTCGGCGAGTTCGGCTCGCGCGAAGCCATCGCGAAGGCCAAGGGCGAGCTCGTGGAGGCGCTGCCGAGCGCCGACGCGGGTGGAGTCGCCGTGCTGAACCTCGACGACCCGCTGGTCGCCGCCATGGCCGGCCGCACGAGCGCCCGCGTGGTCGGCGTCGGCGAGACCGCGTCCGCGCAGGTCCGCGCCGCCGACATCACGCTCGACGCCGAGGCCCGCGCATCGTTCCGGCTGATCACTCCCGACGGCGAAGCGTCGGTGACGCTGCCGTTGCACGGCGAGCACCACGTCGGCAACGCGCTCTCGGCCGCCGCCATCGCGCTGGAGCTCGGCGCGACGCCGGCCGAGGTCGCGCAGCGGCTGTCCGCCCTCGAGCGCCGCTCGGCCCACCGCATGGCCGTGACCACGCGCGCCGACGGCGTCACCGTCCTCAACGACGCGTACAACGCCAACCCCGAATCAGTGCGAGCCGCGCTGAAGGCCCTCGCGTCGATGCGCCGGACCGGCCGCCGCGCGTGGGCCGTGCTCGGGGTGATGGGCGAGCTCGGCGCCGACTCCGTGACCGAGCACGACTCCATCGGCCGCCTCGTGGTGCGCCTCAACATCGACAAGCTCGTCGTCGTCGGTGACGAGGCCGCGCCGATGCACCAGGGCGCCTCGCAGGAGGGCTCCTGGAACGAGGAGTCGGTGCAGGTACCCGACGGCGACGCCGCCGTGGCCCTGCTGAATGATCAGCTCCGTCCCGGAGACGTGGTGCTGGTCAAGGCCTCCAACGCCGCCGGCCTGTGGCACGTGGCCGAGGCGCTGCTCGCCCCCTCCGGGCCGGGCTCGCAGTCGACTTCCTCTTCCCCATCTCATTCCTCCCTGTCTCTTTCCTCCTCCCCGTCCCCCTCCTCTGAACGCTCGAACGGTGGTCACGCGTGATCAACATCCTGATCGCGGCCGCGGCGGGTCTGCTGGTCTCCATCCTGCTCACGCCCTACCTGATCCGGGTCTTCTCCCGGCAGGGCTTCGGCCAGGAGATCCGCGAAGAAGGGCCCCAGGGCCACAAGTCGAAGCGCGGCACCCCGACGATGGGTGGCGTCGCGATCATCATCGCGATGGTCGTCGGCTACTTCGTCGCACACCTGATCAGCTGGCTCGGCAACTCCCACAGCTCGGCGCCGTCGGCGTCCGGCCTGCTGGTGCTCATGCTGGCCGTGGGACTCGGCATCGTCGGGTTCCTCGACGACTTCATCAAGATCCGCAAGCAGCGCAACCTCGGCTTGAACAAGACCGCGAAGCTGGTCGGCCAGCTCGTGGTCACGATCCTGTTCGCGGTGCTGTCGCTGCAGTTCGCCGACGAGCACGGCCTCACGCCCGCGTCGCAGAGCCTCTCCTATGTGCGCGACCTGGCGCTGATCACGTTCCCGTGGATCGTGTTCGTGATCTTCTGCTACGTGGTCATCTCCGGCTGGTCGAACGCGGTGAACTTCACCGACGGCCTCGATGGCCTGGCCGGCGGCGCCGCGGCGATGGTGCTGGCGACCTACGTGATCATCTCCTTCTGGCAGGCGCGCCTCTCCTGCGCCGACGGGCCCACGACCGCCTGTTACGACGTGCGCGACCCGCTGGACCTCGCTGTGGTCGCCGCCGCGGCGACCGGCGCGTGCGTCGGCTTCCTGTGGTGGAACGCCGCGCCGGCCAAGATCTTCATGGGCGACACCGGTTCGCTGGCGCTCGGCGGTCTCGTCGCCGGCCTGTCGATGACCACCCGCACGGAGCTGCTCGCCATCGTGATCGGCGGCCTGTTCATGGTCGAGATGATCTCGGTGGTCACCCAGATCGCGGTGTTCCGCACAACGCGGCGAAGGCTCTTCCGGATGGCGCCCTTCCACCACCACTTCGAGCTCGCCGGGTGGGCGGAAACCACGGTGATCATCCGCTTCTGGCTGCTGTCGGCCATCTGCTGCATGTTCGGCCTGGGGCTGTTCTACAGCGAACAGCTCGGTGTCGGGAGCTAGGTCGTGACCGACAGGGAGCTCCTGCTCGAAGGCAAGAACGTGCTCGTGGCAGGCGCCGGCGTCACCGGGAAGTCGGTGGTGCCGGTTCTGCGGGAGCTGGGCGCCCACGTGACGGTCACCGACGGCAACGCCGAGCGGCTCGAAGAGCTGGCGGGCCTCGGTGCCGAGCTGGTGCCGGGGCTGAGCGCTCCGCCGCCGGGCACCGTGCTCGTGGTGACGAGCCCGGGCTGGCGGCCCACGTCGCCGCTGCTGGCCGCCGCGGCCGCTGCCGGCGTCGAGGTGATCGGCGACGTCGAGCTGGCCTGGCGCCTCGGCCAGCTGCGGGAACACCCGCCGTCGTGGCTGGTGATCACCGGCACCAACGGCAAGACCACCACCGTCGGCATGCTCGAGTCGATGCTGCGCGCGGGTGGCGTCGACGCCGTGGCCTGCGGGAACGTCGGCTACGCGGTGCTCGACGCCGTGCGGGCCGGCCACGCCGTGCTCGCGGTGGAGCTGTCCAGCTTCCAGCTGCACTGGTCCTCGACGCTCGCGCCCGACGCGTCGGTGGTGCTCAACCTCGCCGAGGACCACATCGACTGGCATGGCTCCATGGAGGAGTACGGCGCCGCGAAGGGCCGGGCTCACGAGCGCTCGCGCGTGGTCGTGCACAACGCCGACGACGAGTGGTCCACCCGCATCGCCGACGAGCACGCGCCCGAGAGCGCCCGGCGCATCGGGTTCCGCCTGGACACGCCGTACGCCGGTGAGCTCGGGTTGGTCGAGGACCTGCTGGTGGACCGCGCGTTCGTCGCCGACCCCGCCACGAGCGCGGAAGAACTGGCGACCATCGCCGACGTCCGCCCGGCCGGGCCGCACAACGTCGCCAACGCGCTGGCCGCCGGCGCCCTCGCGCGCGCCCACGGCGTGTCACCCGAGGCCGTGCTCAAGGGGCTGCGCGAGTACCAGCCGGCGCCGCACCGCGCTCAGGAGGTCGCCGAGATCGGCGGCGTGCGCTACGTGAACGATTCGAAGGCCACCAACCCCCACGCCGCGGGCGGTTCGCTGCGGGCCCACGAGAGCATCGTGTGGATCGCCGGGGGCCAGCTCAAGGGCGCCGCGGTCGACGAACTCGTGGCCTCGATCGCTGGCCGGCTTCGCGGAGTTGTGCTACTCGGCGTGGATTCACCCGTGATCGCAGCCGCTGTTGCGCGACACGCGCCGGATGTCCCGGTGAACCGCCTCCGTCCGGGTGACCATGAACCCATGACTGCGGCGGTGGATGCGGCCAGCGCGATGGCTCGCCCTGGTGACGTGGTGCTGCTCGCGCCCGCCGCCGCCTCGTTGGACATGTTCCGCAACTACGGCGAGCGCGGCGACGCGTTCATCGCGGCGGTGCGTGTCCTCGCGGGCGGTGCGGCGGGGGCGGCGAATGACGGTAGTTGACGACAAACGGACCCAGGACCGGCCCGAGCGGCCGCGGCGGCGCGAGCGCAAGGAAAGCCCGTTCGTGGCGTTCCGCACCGCGCTGACGGCGTGGCTCTCACGGCCGCTGGCGTCGTTCCACCTCGTGCTCGCGCTCACCGGCGTGCTGATCGTGATCGGCATCGTGATGGTGCTGTCGGCGTCGTCGGTCGCCTCTTACGACCCCAAGACCGGCAGCGGCGTGTACTCGCTGTTCTTCCGGCAGCTGATGTTCGTCGCCATCGGGTCGGTGGTGTTCTGGGTGGGGCTGCGGATCAAGCTCGAACGCATCCGCCGGATGTCGGCCACGATGGTGGTCGTCTGCCTCGGCATGCTGATGCTCGTGCTGACGCCGCTGGGCGCCACCGTGAACGGCTCGCAGGGCTGGTTCAAACTCGGCGTGTTCACGTTCCAGCCGGTGGAGGCCGCGAAGGTCGCGCTGGCGTTCTGGGGCGCGCACATCCTGGTGATCAAGTACAACGTGATCCACCAGTGGCGCCACCTGCTCGTGCCGGTCGTCCCGGTCGCGCTCGTGATGTTCGCGCTGGTCATGCTGCAGCCCGACCTCGGCGGCACGGTCACACTCGCCGTCGTGCTGCTGGCCCTGCTGTGGTTCGCCGGCGCGCCGAAGCGGCTCTTCGGCGTGATCCTCGCCGGCGGTCTCGCCGGCATCCTGGTGCTGGCGATCATCGCCCCGTACCGGCTCGCGCGCGTGATGTCGTTCCTGTCGCCGAACGCCGACACCACGGTGGAGGGCTACCAGGCCAACCAGGCCAAGCTCGCGCTCGCCGACGGCGGCCTGTTCGGCAAGGGCCTCGGCCAGGGCGCGTCCAACTGGGGCTACCTGCCCAACGTGCAGAACGACTTCATCTTCGCCCTCGTCGGCGAGGAACTCGGGTTCGTGGGCTGCGCCGTGGTGCTGGCCCTGTTCGCCCTCGTCGCCGTGGTGGGGCTGCGGATCGCGACGCGGAACATCGACCCGTGGATCCGGATCGTCGCGGGCACGCTCACGATGTTCCTGGTCGCGCAGGCCGCCATCAACATCGGTTACGTCGTCGGCCTGCTGCCCGTCACGGGCGTCACGCTGCCGTTGATCTCCTACGGCGGCACCTCCCTGGTGATCACGATGCTCATCATGGGCGTGCTCGCCAACGCCGCCCGGCACGAACCGGAGGCGGTGGCCGCACTGCGTTCGCAGGGCCCGGGTAAATTCGGACGCCTGCTGAGGCTGCCCGCGCCCGACCCGTACCGCCCGCCCACGACCACCCGCAAGGGACTGGCCGGGCGGGGGACCGGTTCGGGGGCCAAGGCGGCCCGGCCGGCGCCTCGCGCGGCCCGGCCCGCACCGGCGCAGGAGCGCCGCAGGTCGGTCCGCCAGCCGACGCGGCGCAGCACTGCCGCACGGACGAACGCGGCGCGGACAACAGCGAACCGCGGTGCCAGGGGTACCGCGAACCGGAGAGGTCATTGGTGAGTAACCCCGTCAAGGGAGCCGAGCGATCACCCTCGGGCAAGGTGCCCGTGGTGGTCGTCGCCGGAGGTGGCACCGCAGGACACATCGAACCCGCCCTCGCCCTGGCCGACGCCGTCATGCGGCTGCGCCCCGACGCCAAGGTGATCGCCCTGGGCACGGCGCGCGGCCTGGAGAACAAGCTGGTGCCGGCTCGCGGTTACCCGCTGGAGCTCATCCCGCCGGTGCCGTTGCCGCGCAAGCCGACCCCGGAGCTGCTGCGGCTCCCGCTGAAGGTCCGCGACTCCGTGCGCCGGACCCGCGACGTGCTGGAGCGCGTCGGCGCCGACGTCGTGGTGGGCTTCGGCGGCTACGTCGCGCTGCCCGCGTACCTCGCCGCGCGCGGCCGTACGCCGATCGTGGTCCACGAGGCCAACCAGTCGCCGGGCCTGGCCAACAAGGTGGGCGCCCGCTTCGCCGCGCGCGTCGCCGTCGCCGTGCCGGGCACGCCGCTGCCGAAGGCCGAGGTCGTCGGGATCCCGCTGCGCCGGTCGATCACGTCGCTCGACCGCGCCGCGCTGCGCGCCGAGGCCCGCGAGTTCTTCGACCTCGACGCGGACGCCCCGACGCTGCTGGTGTTCGGCGGCTCGCAGGGCGCGCAGTCGATCAACAGCGCCGTTTCCGGCGCCGCGAAGGAGCTGGCCGAGGCCGGCGTCGGCGTCCTCCACGCCCACGGCCCGAAGAACACCCTCGTGGTGCAGGAGTTCCCGGGCAAGCCGGCCTATGTGCCGGTGCCCTACCTGGAACGCATGGACCTCGCCTACGCCGCGGCCGACGTGGTGCTGTGCCGCTCGGGCGCGATGACCGCGGCCGAGGTATCCGCCGTCGGGCTGCCCGCGGTGTTCGTGCCGCTGCCGCACGGCAACGGCGAGCAGGCCGTGAACGCCCGTCCCGCCGTCGACGCGGGCGCCGCCTTCCTGGTGCCCGACGGAGAGCTGACCCCGGCCAAGGTGGCCGAGCTGGTGGTGCCGCTGATCACCGACGCCGCGCGCGTCGCGAAGATGAGCGAGGCCGCCGTGGGGATGGGACACCGCGAGGCCGACGAGACGCTCGCCAAGATCGTGCTGGAGGCCGCAGGTGCCTGAGCTGCCCGAAGAACTGCGCCGCGCGCACCTGATCGGCATCGGCGGGGCCGGCATGTCCGGCATCGCGCGGATCCTGCTCGCCCGCGGGGCGGCCGTGTCCGGTTCGGACGCCAAGGAGTCGCGCGCGCTGCTGTCGCTGCGCGCCCAGGGCGCCGAGCTGTTCGTGGGCCAGCGCGCGGAGAACCTCGACGCGCTCGCCGAAGCCCCGTCGGCCGTCGTGGTGTCGACGGCGATCAAGGAGTCCAACCCGGAGCTGGCCGCGGCCCGTGCGCGCGACATCCCGGTGCTGCACCGCGCGCAGGCGCTCGCGGGGTTGATGGAGGGCCACCGCGTGGCCTGCATCGCCGGCACGCACGGCAAGACGTCGACCACGTCGATGCTCACCGTGGCGCTGCAGCACTGCCGGCTCGACCCGTCGTTCGCGATCGGCGGCGACCTCAACGAGTCGGGTGCCAACGCGCACCACGGCGAGGGCGGGGTCTTCATCGCGGAGGCCGACGAGAGTGACGGTTCGTTCCTCACGTACTCGCCGTCGGTCGCCGTGGTCACCAACGTCGAGCCCGACCACCTCGACCACCACGGCACGGCCGAGGCCTACGTGAAGGTGTTCACGGAGTTCGTCGGGCGCCTGCAGCCGGGTGGCCTGCTCGTGGTGTGCGCCGACGACCCGGGCGCCGCGAAACTCGGCGACGAGGCCGCGGCCGAGGGCGTGCGCGTGCGCCGCTACGGCCGCACCGCCACCGGCGAGGGCGACGCGCGCGTGCTCGACTACAAGCCCGCCCCGGACGGCGGCCAGGTCCGGCTTTCGCTCGACGGCGAGGAGCTCGACCTGCGCGTGGCCGTGCCGGGCGAGCACATGGCGCTCAACGCGGTCGCGGCTCTGCTGGCCGGGCTCGAGCTGGGCGCGCCCGTGGCCGGCCTGGCCGAGGGGCTCGCCGCGTTCGGCGGGGTGCGCCGGCGCTTCGAGTTCAAGGGCCGCTCCGGCGATGTCCGCGTGTACGACGACTACGCCCACCACCCGACCGAGGTGGCCGCTCAGCTCAGGGCCGTGCGCACGGCGGCCGGGCTCGGCCGGGTGCTCGTGGTGTTCCAGCCGCACCTGTACTCGCGCACGCAGACCTTCGCGGCGGAGTTCGCCGAAGCGCTGTCACTGGCCGACGAGGTCGTGGTGCTCGACGTGTACGGCGCTCGCGAAGAACCGGTGCCGGGCGTGACGGGCACGCTGATCGCCGACCGCGTGACGAGCCCGGTGCACTACCAGCCCGCATTCGACCTCGCGGCGAAGCTCGTGGCCGACCTCGTGAAGCCGGGTGACCTCGTGGTGACCATGGGCGCGGGTGACGTGACGCAGCTGGGCCCGGAGATCCTGGCCGAGCTCGACCGGAGGACCGCGGGCGCATGACGTCGACCAGGGAGCGCCGCAACCCGCCCTCGTCCGAAGAGGACGAGCGGGATCGCGCTGCCCTGGCCCGGGCCCGGCGGGGGCGGCGCTCGGAAGAGGAGCGCCGCCGTACCCGTTCGAGCCGCTCGACGGCACCGCGCTCGGGCCGGGCGACTCGGGCGGAGAGCCTGCGCGCGCGTCCGACGCGGAAGAAGGAGATCCGGCGCCGCTGGGTCGCGCTGCTCGTGGTCGTCACGCTCGTGGGCCTGGGGTATCTGCTGTTCTTCAGCTCCATGCTCGGGGTGAAGGACGTGGCCGTGCAGGGTGCGAAAGCGGTGTCGGCGGAGCAGATCCGGGCCGTCGCGGCCGTGCCGGCCGACAAGCCGATGCTGCTCGTCGACGTCGACGGGATCCGCGACCGCGTGGCGGAGATGCCGGGTGTCGCGACCGTGGACGTGTCGCGTTCGTGGCCCAACACCGTGGACATCGCGGTGACCGAGCGCACGGCCATCGCGTTCTTCGACAGCGGCCCGGGCGGCGACGGGGTGCACCTCGTCGACGGTGGCGGAGTCGTGTTCAAGACCGTGAAGACGCGCCCGGCGGGGCTGCCGGAGCTGAAGCTGCCGAAGGTGTCGGCCGACGACCCGGTGACGCGTGCGGTGACCGCGGTGCTCGGCGTGATCCCGCAGGCCCTGCTCAAGCAGGTCACCACCGCGACGGCCCAGACGCCGGCCAGCGTCCAGTTCACCCTCACCGACGGCAAGACCGTCCGCTGGGGCGACGCCGGCAAGACCGATCGCAAGGCGAAAGTCCTGGCCGCCCTGCTCACACAGAAGGGCAAGGTCTACGACGTCTCGGCGCCCGAGCTGCCGACCATCACGTCCTGACCTCGTCTTTTCCACTGGCACCACCTTCTCCGTATGCTGTACGCTGTTTTATTTCGTACGGCATACGAGAGAAGGTGGGGCAGCATGCCGATCCTGGTGACGGGTGCGACCGGAAACGTCGGGCGGCTCGTGGTCGACGAACTCCTGGCCCGCGGCGCGGCGGTGCGCGCGCTGACGAAGGACCCTGAGCAGGCGGCGCTGCCGGCCGGGGCCGAGGTGGTCGTGGGGTCGCTCGCGCGGCCGTCGACGTTGCCGCAGGCGCTCAAGGGGGTCGAGGAGGTGTACCTCGCGCCGATGGCGCGCACGGTCACGCGGTTCTGCGAGCTCGCCGCCGAGGCGGGAGTGCGGCGGGTGGTCGCGCTGTCCGGCAGCAGTGTCGGCGACGAGCACGACGGGTCGAGCGGGCCGGAGTTCGCGGCGGTGGAGGCCGCCGTGACGAAGGCCGGGTTCGCCAGGACGTTCCTGCGGCCGGGGGTGTTCATGGCGAACTCGCTCGGTTGGGCGCATTCCGTGCACACGCACGGGGAAATCCGCACCGCGTATGCGGAAGCGGCGCAGACGCCGATCGACCTGGCCGACATCGCGGCCGTCGCCGCGCACGTGCTCACCACCGAAGGCCATGACGGGCAGACTTATGTCCTCAGTGGACCGGAGGCGCTCACGTTGCGGGAGATGGCCGGGAAAATCGCCGAAGCGCTGGGCCGCGACGTGCCGTTCGTGGAGCTGACCCGGGAGCAGCAGCACTCCGAGTGGGTCGAGCTGGGGATCCCGGGGGAGATCGCCGACTGGCTGCTCGACGGGTTCGCCGCCGCGGTGGCGCGGCCGGAGGTACCGACCGGGGTCGTGGAGGACCTGCTGGGCCACCGCGGCGTGACCTACGCCGAGTGGGCCGCGCGTCACACCGGCGCGTTCTCCTGAGCGCGGGTCCGTTGTCAGTACTCAGTTGTCGGCGCTCAGTTGTCGGCGCTCAGTTGTCAGCAGAGCGCCGTTCGGTTGTCCACCAGGCCAGCGCGATCAGCGGGATGGCGGCGCCGAACACCGACACGGCCGTCCAGCCGCCCAGGTGGTAGAGGACCGACCCGATCTCCGACCCGATCGCTCCGCCCACGAAGAACGTGGCCAGGTAGATGCTGTTCACGCGGGCGCGGGCGTTCGGGTCGAGCTGGTAGATCACGTGCTGGCCGGACACCATCGTGGTTTGCACGGCCATGTCGAGGGCGATCGCCCCCACAGCGAGCAGGATCACGCTGTGCGCGCCGAACCCGCCGACGGCGAACGCCACCGCGCACAACAGGAAGGACGCGCCGGTGGCCACGCGGCCGTGGCCGTGGTCCGCCCAGCGCCCGGCGAGCGGCGCGATGGCCGCCCCGGCCGCGCCGACGAGCGCGAACAGTCCGACGCCGAGTTGCGAGTAGCGGAACGGCGCGGAGGTGAGTACGAACGCGATCGTGGTCCAGAAGGCGCTGAACACCGAGTAGAGCGCGGCCTGGTACAGCGCGCGGCGGCGCAGCGCCGGGTGGTCGCGGGCGAGCCGCAGCGTCGAGCGCAGCAGCTCTCCATAGTGGACGGACGTCTTCGGCGCGCGCCGCGGCAGGCTGAAGCGCAGTGCCACGGCGAGGATGGCCATCAGCCCGGCCGAGATCAGGAACACGACCCGCCAGGTCGTGACCTCGGCCAGCAGGCTCGCCGCGACGCGGGAGAGCAGGATGCCGAACAGCAGCCCGCTCATCACCCGCCCGACGATGCGCCCGCGCACGGCGTCGGGCGTGAGGTCGGCCGTGAGCGGGATCAGGATCTGCACCACCACCGACGTCGAGCCGGCGATGAGCGACGCGATCAGCAGCACGGAGAACTGCGGCGCGAGGCCGGTGGCCACGAGCCCGGCGCACGCGATGGCCAGCAGCAGTGACACCAGGCTGCGGTTCTCCACGCGGTCGCCGAGCGGGACGATCAGCAGCATGCCCGCCGCGTAGCCGATCTGGGTGGCGGTGACCACACCGCCGGCCGCGGCCTCGCCGACGCCGAACGTGGTCCGCAGCTCGTTGAGCAACGGCTGCGCGTAGTAGAGGTTCGCGACTGTCAGTCCACAAGAGACGGCGAGGAGCAGGACGAGCCACGAGGGTGGCGCCTGCTGGGGCGCCGCGGGAGACGTGGTCTCGGCTTCGGGCTGGGCCACGGGCACCTCGTTCTCGACAACCGGAATAACCGGTTCCCGATTCTAACAGCCGGTAACCGGCGGCCCGGGGTGATCTTCGCGACCCGGAACCGCTTGCGTACCGCCGGTTTCCGTCCGGAGTGTCCGGGTTACCCGGAGCGCGCTCCGGCCACTGTGGACAGTGTTGCGCTCGCTGGCGCGGCCGGAGCGGCCACCCGCCGGCAGGCGCGGGAATCGCCCTCGGGCGGTCCGGGTGACTTCACCGGGCCTGTTTCGCCGCGGACGATCGTGGCCTCGGGCGCGCATGTCCGGCGTCGCAGCCCATTGGCGGGTGGCGGACAGCCGTGGGGCGGCATGGGGAGCGGCCCGGGTGACTTCGCGGGGCCCGTTTCGGCGCGGACGATCGTGAGGCTCGGCTGCTCTGGCGTCCGGCAGGCAGGCGAACACCTCGTGGACCGGACAGCGCGGTGAAAGCCCCTCGGGATGGAGGGGCTTTCACCGCCTGGTGAATCAAGCGAGCGCCGCGTCCATCGTGATCGTGGTGCCGGCGAGCGCTTTGGTGACCGGGCAGGTCTTCTCGGCGGTCTCGGCCAGCTCCGCGAACTGCTCCGGCGTCACGCCGTCGAGCTTCGCGCGCAGGGTGATGGCGATGCCGCTGATCTCGAAGCCGCCGCCCTGGGCCGGGCCGAGCGTGACCTCGGCGGAGACGTCGATGGACTCCGCCTCGAGCTTCTGTGACTCCAGCACGCCCGACAGGTTCATCGCGAGGCACGAGGAGTGCGCGGCGGCGATGAGCTCTTCGGGGCTGGTCTGGCCGTCGGGGTTGCCCGAGCGGGTGGGGAACGACACGTCGAAACTGCCGGCATTGGACGAGTCGAGCGTGACCTCGCCCTTGCCCTTCTGCAGTCCGCCGGTCCAGTGGGTCGTCGCGTCGCGGCTGGGCACAACTGCCTCCTCGGTGCCGGATCCCCCGGGGTGGGGGATCGCTGTGGTTCATCTGTCATGAACATATTGCGCAATCAGATTGTGCGCAACCTATCCGGCGAAAAAAGATTGCCCGGTGCGGAAGGCTGCACCTCGTGACCACCGCGCCGGAACGCCCCGACCCGCCCATGGACGCCGACGAGCGCACCCAGCTCACCGGTTTCCTCGACTTCCTTCGCGCGACCGTCGTCTGGAAAACCAGCGGGCTCACCGACGAGCAGGCCCGCCGCCGCCACCTGCCCAGCGAGCTGACCACCATCGCCGGCCTGCTGAGCCACCTCACGCTCGTGGAGAACTGGTGGTTCCGCGTGGTGCTCGACGGTCAGCCCGACGAGTGGGAAGAGGCTCTGGAGCTCGACCGCGACGCCGAGTTCCGCGCGGCGATGACGACCCCGATCGAGCAGCTCGTGGCCGGCTACGAAGCCGAAATCGCGCTCAGCCGCGAGGTCGTTGCGGCGCGCGAGTTCACCGACACCGTGCTCCACAAAGGCGACCGGCAGCTCAACGTGCGCTGGGTCGTGACGCACATGATCGAGGAGACCGCCCGCCACCTCGGCCACCTCGACCTGCTGCGCGAGCTGACCGACGGGCTCACCGGCGAGTGAGCCTCTTCGGCGGCAAC
The DNA here is from genome assembly GCF_040689465.1 of Amycolatopsis sp. NPDC051373. Taxonomy (NCBI): domain Bacteria; kingdom Bacillati; phylum Actinomycetota; class Actinomycetes; order Pseudonocardiales; family Pseudonocardiaceae; genus Amycolatopsis; species Amycolatopsis sp. NPDC051373. The sequence goes on from NZ_JBFBAE010000035.1 coordinate 65,107, forward strand.
GGGAAGAACCCGCTGGTGCGCTCCACGTACGTCGCGCAACCCGGCCGCGTGCGCGCCATGCTCTTCTCCAGCATCGGTTTCCCGGTGCCGCGGGCGAGGGTGAACGTCATGGCGATCGGCGAGAGGATCGTCGCCGCGCCGGGCCACGTCGAGCAAGCCAGCAGGTACAGGCCCCACCACACGCAGGCGTCGCCGAAGTAGTTCGGGTGCCGCGTGTAGCGCCACAGCCCGGTGTCGAGCACCTCACCACGGTTGCCGGGGTCCGCGCGGAAACGGCTCAGCTGGGCGTCGCCGACGGACTCGAAGGTGAAGCCGAGCACCCACACCGCGACGCCGATCCAGCCGAGCACGCCGAGGCCGGTGCCGTACACCGCGAACTGCACCGGCAGCGAGACGAACCACAGGATCCCGGCCTGCAGGAGGTAGACGCGGACGAAGATCCGCGCACCTGGGTTGTCGCCGGCGCGCTCGACCATCCGCTGGTAGCGCGGGTCCTCGTCGCCGCCGCGGTTGCGCAGGTGCAGGTGGACGGCGAGCCGCACGCCCCACACGACCGTGAGCGCGGCCGTGACCAGCCGCAGCACGAGTGGTCCGCTGCCCAGCGGGAACGCGACCACGGCGACCAGGGCGAACCCGAGCCCCCAGAACGTGTCGATGGTGTCGCAGCGGCGGCGCAGGCGGGCGATCCCGAACGTCACCGTCACCGCCACCAGCACCACGCCGGCGGTGATCGCGACGAGCGGGCCGAGGCCGATCACGCCCACTCCCGCGTGGCCGGCAGCCCGCTTCCGCCGGTTTCGGTCGGCCGCACGGCCAGGATCTGGTCCACGCCCATGCGGTTCTCCTCGAACGCCAGCGCGCCACCGACGAGGTAGAGCCGCCACACGCGCGCCTCGGCCTCGCCGACCAGCGCGACGGCCTCGGCCCAGTGGAACTCCAGGGTCTCGGCCCACTCGCGCACAGTCGTCACGTAGTGCTCGCGCAGCGCGTGCACGTCGCGGATCTCGAACCCGGCCGTCTCGAGGTGTCCGAGCGTGCGGCTCAGCGGCCGCATCGTCATGTCCGGGGCGATGTAGCGCTCGATGAACGCGCCGCCACCGGGCGCTGTGTCCCCGGCGCGCCCGCGCGACATCTGCTGCAGCACGAGCCGCCCGGCCGGGTTGAGCATGCGGAACAGCGTATTCGCGTACGTCGGATAGTTCTTTTCGCCGACGTGCTCGCCCATCTCGACCGACGCGACGGCGTCGAACGGCTCGTCGGTCAACTCTCGGTAGTCCTGCTGCCGCACCTCGACGCGGCCTTCGAGGTCGTGCTGGGCCAGGCGCCCTCGCACGTGCTGCACCTGCTCGGCCGACAGCGTCACGCCCACCGAGTGCACGCCGTGGTGCTTGGCCGCGTGCACCAGCAGCGAACCCCAGCCACAGCCGACGTCGAGCAGCCGCATGCCGGGGCGCAGGCCGAGCTTGCGGCAGATCAGCTCCAGCTTGTCGTGCTGCGCCTGCGCGAGGCCGTAGCCGGGCGCAGGAGGGTTTCCGGCCGTCCAGTACCCCGACGAGTAGGCCATCGAGTCGTCGAGCAGCGGCTGGTAGAAGGCGTTGGACAGGTCGTAGTGATGGGCGATGGCCGACCGGTCGCGCCGCAGGCTGTGCAGCACGCCGGTCAGCCTCGCCTCCTCCGCGGGCGGTTTCGGCGGCAGGCCCAGCACGCCCAGGCGCGCGGCGAGCCCCACCGCGCCGGCCCAGTCCCGTGGGGCGAGCTGCACCCTCCTCAGCTCGCCCGAGCGGGTCAGCGCCCAGATCCGCCGGAACCCCTCGGTGAGGTCTCCTTCCACGTCGAGGTCGCCCGACACGTACGCGCGCGCCAGGCCCAGCTCGCCCGGTGCGTAGAGCAGCCGGCGCAGCGCGCGGCGGTTCTTCAGGACGACGGTCGGGCCCTCGGGGCCCACGCGCTCGCCGTCCCACGTGCGGACGGCGATCGGCAGCGGCGCGCCGAGGAGGCGTTCGACGAAGGTGGCCAAGCGGTTCGCGGTGCTGTTCGGCATACCCGGGGTTCGGAGCCCTCCGCCAGGCGGATGGGGCCCGATTCCCACCAATCCACGGCGGCACCGGTCCCGAATCCCTGCCGTGCACCAGACCACAGGACACCGCATCGCTGTCATCGGCAGCGGGGTCGCCGGCCTCACCGCCGCCTACCTGCTGCAGCGCCGCCACGAGGTGCGGCTGTTCGAAGCCGACCCCCGGCTCGGCGGGCACGCCCACACCCACGACGTGCCCAGTGCCCACTGCGGCACGATCGGCGTGGACTCCGGCTTCATCGTCCACAACGAACGCACGTACCCGACGCTGCTGCGCTTGTTCGGCGAGCTCGGCGTGCGCACCCGCGAGACCGAGATGTCGATGAGCATCCGCTGCGACGGCTGCGGCCTCGAGTACGCCGGCGCGAAGGGCGTGCGGGGCCTGTTCGCGCAGCGGCGCAACGCCACCGACCACCGCTACCTGCGCATGCTCACCGAGGTCAAGCGCTTCCACCGGCACGCGGCGCGGCTGCTGCAGCGCGAGGACGCCGGCGACGTGGGCCTCGGCGCGTTCGTCGCGATCGGCGGGTACTCGCGCTACTTCGTGGACCACTTCGTGCTGCCGCTCGTGTCCACCGTCTGGTCGGCCGACCGCACGGACACGCTGAAGTACCCGGCGCGCTACCTGTTCGAGTTCCTGCGCAACCACGGGATGCTCACGGTGAAAACTCGCCGACGTGGCGGACGGTCGAAGGCGGCTCGCGCGAGTACGTGGAGCTGGCCGCGAAGCAGCTCACCGCCGTGCACCTGTCCACGCCGGTGCGCTCGGTGCGGCGGACCGCGCGCGGCATCGAGATCCGCGACGACGGCGACACCCGCCACCGCGTCGACCGCGTCGTGGTCGCCACCCACGCCGACCAGGCGCTGCGGCTGCTGGCCGACCCGACTCCCGCCGAGCGCGAAGTGCTCGGCGCGTTCCGCTACTCCCGCAACGACGCCTGGCTGCACACCGACACGAGCGTGCTGCCGAACGCCGAGGCCGCGCGGTCCGGCTGGAACTACCGCACGCCCGTGTGCGGCGCGGGCAGCGACGCCGTGCAGGTGAGCTACGACATGAACCGCCTGATGCGCCTCGACGAACCCACCGGCTACGTCGTCACGCTCAACCCGCGGGCCGAGCCCGACGCGTCGTCCGTAGTCGCGAAGATGACCTACGATCATCCCGTTTACACGCCGGAATCGGTTGCGGCGCAACGGAAGCTCGCCGCGTTGAACGACGGGGTGATCGCCTACGCCGGCGCCTACCACGGCTGGGGGTTCCACGAGGACGGCTGCTCGTCGGGCGTCCGCGCGGCCGAGAGCTTCGGGGTGGGCTGGTGACCGCCGCGCTGTACGACGCCACGGTCGGCCACGTGCGCCGCGCCGACCCGCCGCACGCGTTCGTGCACAAGCTGTACCTGTGGCTGACCGACCTCGACTCGCTGCCGCGGCTGCCGTGGTGGCTGCGGCCCTTCGCGACATTCGACGGCCGCGACCACTTCGACCCCGGCGACCCGGGCGACATCCGGTCCAAACTGGACCGCTGGCTCGCCGACCACGGGGTGGACCTGCGCGGCGGGGCGGTGACGATGCTCGCGTCGGCGCGCGTGCTGGGCTACGTGTTCAACCCGATCACCGTCTACTGGTGCCACACGCCGGACGGGGCGCTCGAGTGCGTCGTCGCCGAGGTCCACAACACCTACGGCGGGCGGCACGCGTACCTGCTGCGCCCCGACGCGGCGGGTGAGTCCCGTGCCGAAAAGGAGTTCTACGTGTCGCCGTTCCAGGAGATGGCGGGGGAGTACCGCATGCTCTTGCCGCGGCCCGACGCGCTGCTCGACCTCACCGTCGCCTTGCACCACCGTGCCCGAAACAGTGACACCGCGCCGTTGCTCGCTACGCTGCGAGGAGTCCGGAGGCCGGCCGGCGCGCGTTCGCTCGCGCGGCTCGTGCTCGGCCGGCCCCTGCAGCCGCAGCGCGTGGCAGCCCTGATCCGCCGCCACGGCGTCACGTTGTGGCTGCGCAAGGCCCCGGTGGCCACCCGGACCCCACAGAACTCGTCAGGAGCGCTCCATGGATGAGACCGCCCGCCCGCGCCCGGTCGCGGCCGTGCCGGTGGGCGCCGAGCAGGCGGCGCCCACCGCCGAAGACCTCATGGCCCAGGTCGCCAAGGGCGACGAGCGCGCGTTCGAGCTGCTCTACGACCAGCTCGCCGGACCGGTCTACGGCCTCGTGCGGCGGATCGTGCGCGACTCGGCGCAGTCGGAGGAGGTGACGCAGGAGGTGCTCGTCGAGCTCTGGAAGACCGCCACGCGCTACTCGCCCGAGAAGGGCAGCGCGCTCAACTGGGCGATGACGCTGGCGCACCGCCGCGCCGTGGACCGCGTGCGGTCCGCGCGGGCCGGCACCGAACGCGAGCAGAAGGCGACGTTCGAGGCCGCGCGCGGCCGGCCGTTCGACGAGGTGGCCGAGTCGGTCACCGCCCGGCTGGAGCGCTCGCAGGTGCGCCGCTGCCTCAAGTCGCTCACGGAGCTGCAGCGCGAGTCGGTGCTCCTGGCCTACTACCAGGGCTACACCTACCGCGAGGTCGCCGACGTGCTGGCGACTCCGCAGGGGACGATCAAGACGAGGGTGCGCGACGGGCTGATCCGGCTGCGCGACTGCCTGGGGGTGACCGCGTGAACTCGCCGGAGATGCACACGTTGACCGGTGCGTACGCGCTCAACGCCCTTTCGGACACCGAGCGCGCCCTGTTCCGTCGGCACCTCGAGCAGTGCGTGGCCTGCGCGCAGGAGGTCCGCGAGCTGCGGGCCACCGCGGCCCGGCTCGGCGCGGCGATGGCCGAGGAGCCGCCCGCGTCGCTGAAGCAGCGCGTGCTCGCCGAGATGCGCTCGACACCGCAGCTGCCGCCGTTGTCCGGGCCGGAGCCCGGGGAGCGGTCGCGCGGCCGGCGCCGTTGGCCGCTGATCCTGGCCACGGCGGCCGCGGTCGTGGGCCTCGCGCTCGCCGGAGTGTTCGGCGGGCTCGCGGTGACCACGCAGGGGCGCCTCGACGCGGCGCAGTCGCAGCTGGACCAGGCGCGCGTGCGCTACCAGCCCGTCGCGGAGATCCTCGCCGCGCCGGACGCGCAGGCGATCCACGGCACCGCGCCCGGCGGGGGCGGGGGCACGGTGGTCGTGTCGAAGCAGCTCGACCGCATGATGTTCATGGAATCAGACCTGCCGCCGTATCCGGCGGGGCACGTCTACCAGGCATGGCTGATGGGCCCGGACCTCGCGCCGCGCCCGGCCGGGCTCCTGCCGGGCGGACCCGCGGGTTCGCTGGTGGTGGCCGACGGGCTGGCCGGCGCGGACCAGTTCGCGATCAGCGTGGAGCAGGCCGGTGGCTCGCCGACCGGAAAGCCTTCGGACGACGTGGTTCTCGTGATGTCGATGCCCGCCTGATCTGGTGCTGACGCTGCGGTGATTCCGCCAGGAGCGGCGGTACCGGTTTCCCGCCGGTGCCGCCGCTCCCGTGTTTCTCCGGTGCCATAGCAGACGAGTGGATCACGGGGTGATCGGGTTCCCGGCCTTGCGCAGGCGTTCGCGTTGTGGCAAAACACCTTTGCCGCACACGGCGTGGCTACTGGATTAGAGCCTGCCTGGTGCCTACCGTCCTGCTCTAACGCCGGTGGTTGACATAACTCTCATTCTCGGGTTGAGGGTCAGGGTTGCGGCCCCGGTGGGCAGCACGAGCACATCACGATCAGGAAGGCGGCCACGATGACGCCCCCGCACAACTACCTTGCGGTGATCAAGGTCGTCGGCATCGGCGGCGGCGGCGTGAACGCCGTGAACCGGATGATCGAGGTCGGCCTCAAGGGTGTCGAGTTCATCGCGGTGAACACCGACGCGCAAGCACTGCTCATGTCCGACGCCGACGTCAAGCTCGACATCGGCCGGGAACTGACTCGCGGCCTCGGTGCCGGCGCCGCCCCCGAGGTGGGGCAGAAGGCCGCCGAGGACCACCGCGAGGAGATCGAAGAGGTCATCAAGGGCGCCGACATGGTGTTCGTGACCGCCGGCGAGGGTGGTGGCACCGGCACCGGTGGCGCCCCCGTGGTCGCGCAGATCGCCCGCAAGCTGGGCGCGCTGACCATCGGCGTGGTGACCCGCCCGTTCACCTTCGAGGGCAAGCGCCGCGGCAAGCAGGCCGAGGACGGCATCCAGTCGCTGCGCAACGAGTGCGACACGCTGATCGTGATCCCGAACGACCGGCTGCTGCAGCTCGGCGACATCGGCGTGTCCCTCATGGACGCGTTCCGGTCGGCCGACGAGGTGCTGCTGTCCGGTGTCCAGGGCATCACCGATCTGATCACCACGCCCGGTCTGATCAACCTCGACTTCGCCGACGTGAAGAGCGTGATGTCCGGCGCGGGGTCCGCGCTCATGGGCATCGGCTCGGCGCGCGGCGAGGGCCGGGCCATCCAGGCGGCGGAGAAGGCGATCAACTCGCCGCTGCTCGAGGCGTCGATGGACGGCGCCCACGGCGCGCTGCTGTCGATCGCAGGCGGCTCCGACCTGGGCCTGTTCGAGATCAACGAGGCCGCGTCGCTGGTGCAGGAGTCGGCCCACCCCGACGCCAACATCATCTTCGGCACGATCATCGACGACTCCCTCGGCGACGAGGTCCGCGTCACGGTGATCGCGGCCGGCTTCGACGCCGGCGCGCCCACGCACAAGAAGCTCGACCCGCCCGCGTTCGGTTCGCGCTCGGGCGGCACCACGGCGTCGGCCTCGGCCGGGCACGTGGGCGGCTCGCAGCCGCCGGCTCCGTCGGGTGGCGCCACGCCGGTGCCGCCGGCGAGCAGCTCCGGCTACCCGGTGGCGCCGCCGCGCACCCAGCCACCGCTGCCGCAGCCCGGCACCCCGCCGGGCGGCCTGCCCCAGCCGGGCGGCGGCTCGCGCGGTTACTCGCCGATCGGCTCCGGGCCCACGACCGGCAGCCTGCCGAGCCGTCCGGCCACGGTGCACGACGACCCGTCGGACGACGAGGTCGACGTGCCGCCGTTCATGCGCCGGTAGGGAACCCGTTCACCGCGAAGGCCACCTCGACCCGCCGTCGAGGTGGCCTTCGGCGTGTTCCGGCGTGCTTTGGAAGGATGGCCGGGTGCGAGTACGACGAGTCGTGACGACCAGGGCGGGCGGGGCTTCCCGGCCGCCGTACGACAGTTTCAACCTCGGCGACCACGTCGGGGACGAAGAGGGCAACGTCTTCGCGAACCGCGAGCGGCTGGCTTCCGAGCTCGGCCTCGCGAAGGAGCGGCTGGCGTGGATGGAGCAGGTGCACGGCCGCACGGCCACCGTGGTGGACGGCACCGAGACCCGGGCGGCGGAGGCCACCGACGCGCTGGTGACGGACAAGCCGGGCGTCGCGCTCGTGGTTCTCGTCGCCGACTGCGTGCCGCTGCTGCTGGCCGACCCCGAGGCGGGCGTGGTCGCGGCGGTGCACGCCGGACGCGTGGGCGCGCGCATCGGCGTGGTCCCGGCGGCGGTGGAGGCCATGCGTGGCCTTGGCGCCGAACCGGCCCGCATCGAGGCGCTGCTCGGCCCGGCGATCTGCGGCGCTTGTTACGAAGTGCCCGCCGACATGGCGGCCGACGTCGAGAAGCACGTGCCCGGAAGCGCCTGCAAGACCCGCCAGGGCACGACGGGGCTCGACCTGCGCGCCGGGCTGTGGCGTCAGCTGGCCGGGCTCGGTGTCGGGCGCATCGGCGTTGATCCGCGGTGCACGGCGGAGGACAAGACGCTTTTCAGCTACCGCCGCGACGGGACCACCGGCCGGATCGCCGGGATCACGTGGCTGGAGGCGGCGTGAGCACCCGATCGCGCCGGCCTGCGCGTGCCGCCGACCAGGTGCGGGTGTCCCGCAAAACATGGGAGGCGGCATGAGCGAGGCCGCCCGGCGGGACGAACTGGCGGCCTCGCTGGCTGCGATCGAGGACCGGATCGCCGCGGCGTGCGCGGCCGCGGGACGCGCGCGCGACGAGGTGCGGTTGGTCGGGGTGACCAAGACCTTCCCGGCGTCCGACGCGGCGCTTCTCGTGGATCTGGGGCTGCGTTACCTGGCCGAGAACCGCGACCAGGAGGCCGGTCCCAAGGCTGCGGAGGTCGGGCAGCTGCGCCCCGACGCCGCGCCGCGCTGGCACATGGTCGGCAGCCTGCAGCGCAACAAGGCGCGCTCGGTCGTGCGCTGGGCGGCGGAAGTCCAGTCGGTCGACTCGGCGCGGCTGGCCGACGCGCTGGGCCGCGCGGCGGGCACCGCGCGGGAGGCGGGGGAGCGGGCCGATCCGCTCGACGTCCTCATCCAGGTGAGCCTCGACGGCGACCCGGCGCGGGGCGGCACACCCCTGTCCGACCTCGCCGCGCTGGCCGACCACATCACTCACGTGAGTGAGCTCAGGTTGCGTGGCGTGATGGCCGTCGCACCCCGGGAAGAGGATCCGGGCAGGGCCTTTGCCCTGCTTGCCCAGGTGTCGGAGCGACTTCGCAAAGATCACCCGAATGCCGCAGAAGTCTCCGCCGGGATGAGCCATGATCTCGAACAGGCGATCACGCACGGCTCGACATGTGTGCGTGTCGGAACCGCACTGCTCGGTGGGCGCGGTTTAGCCTCGCCGTAGGGAGTCCGCGTGGCCGTCACGTTTCGTGATCGGTCGGGTGGGGTAGCACGGTGCGGGAGCGGTTAGGGCTAGGGAGAGGCATGAGCGCGCTGCAGAAGCTGAAGGCCTACTTCGGGATGGTGCCCGCGGACGAGGACGGCTACGACGTCGAGGACGAGGACTACCGGCGTGACTACGACGACGAGTACGACTCCTACGACGAACCGCCGGCGCGATCGCGCTCACGGTACCGTGAGGCCGATGACACTTACGACGAGCCCGCTTCGCGGGCCCGGTCACGGTCGGTCACCGCTGCGGAACCGACCACGCACGGCGCTCTCGCCGTGGACCGCCAGCCCGAGCCCGTCGCCCGGCTACGGCCGGTCACCGAGCCCGTGCGCGCGCCCGTCCGCGATCCGTTGAGCCGCATCACCACGCTGCACCCGACGAGCTACGTCGAGGCGCGCGCGATCGGCGAGCACTACCGCGAAGGCATCCCCGTGATCATCAATCTCACGGAGATGGAGAACGCGGACGCCAAGCGGCTCGTCGACTTCGCCGCGGGGCTCGCGTTCGCGCTCCGGGGGTCGATGGACAAGGTCACCAACAAGGTGTTCCTTCTCTCACCGCCGGATGTCGACGTGACCGCGGAGGACCGCCGGCGGATCGCCGAGGGCGGACTTTTCCTGCGCAGCTGAAGTGCGGCTGAAGTCCGGCAGGCCGCTGGGCGCAGCCAGACGTGATTTTGTCGACTCGGCGCCACGCCGGGGCTGCTGGCTGCGACTTCCCCCGGCGTCCCCCGCTAGAGTGGTCGAGTGAATGCTGTGTGGCTGGTGGTCTGGTACGTGCTGTTCGCCTTCTGGCTTCTGTTGACGGCGCGTATCGTGATCGAGCTCGTGCGGACCTTCGCACGAGAGTGGCGTCCCGCCGGAGGGGTTGCGGTCACGCTCGAGACCATCTACACAGTGACCGACCCGCCGGTTCGTCTGTTCAGACGAATGATCCCGATGGTTCGGATCGGCGGGATGGGACTGGACTTATCGATTATGGTGCTGCTGTTGGTTGTGTTCTTCGCGATGCAACTGGCAACTCCCAGGTGATCGGGGAAACCTGGGTGGACCCTGCAGGCCATGGAGTGCGTGAGGTGATCTGATGTCGTTGACCCCCGCTGACGTGCATAACGTCGCGTTCAGCAAGCCGCCCATCGGCAAGAGGGGCTACAACGAGGACGAGGTGGACGCGTTCCTCGACCTGGTGGAGACCGAGCTTGCCCGGTTGATCGAGGACAACAACGAGCTGCGCCAGCAGATCGAACAGCTCGACAACGAGCTGGAGTCGACCCGGGGCGAGCTCGAGAACGCGAAGGTGAGCGGTCCTCCGCCGGTGCGGGACGAGCCGTCCCGCCGCCTGGCGCCCGTGCCGCCGCCGGCTTCGGCGATGGAGCAGACGCAGGCGCACTCGATGGTCGGTGACAGTGGTGAGCCGAACGTGCAGGCCGCCAAGGTCCTCGGCCTCGCCCAGGAGATGGCCGACCGGCTCACCGCCGAGGCGAAGACCGAGTCCGACGGCATGCTGGCGGAGGCGCGGACCAAGTCCGAGCAGCTGCTTTCCGACGCCAGGGCGAAGTCCGACTCGATGGTCAACGAGGCGCGCACTCGCGCCGAGACCATGCTGAACGACGCGCGCACGCGCGCCGAAACGCTCGAGCGCCAGGCGCGCGACAAGGCGACCACCATGGAACGCGAGTCGCAGCGCAAGTACACCGAGACGATGAACAACCTGAACGCCGAGAAGGGTTCGCTGGGCAAGAAGATCGAAGAGCTGCGCACCATCGAGCGCGAGTACCGCACTCGCCTGCGCGGCTTCCTCGAGTCCCAGCTGCGCGAACTCGACGATCGCGGGTCCGCGGCCCCGGCCTCGGCGTCGTCGAACTCGGGCCAGTCCTCCGGCTCCAGCAGCGGCCAGGGCTACTCCTTCGGCCCCCGCGCCGAAGCCGGCTGAGGTTCTTCGCTTCTCTGAGTCTCTGACTTGGCTGATGCCCCGCCGGATCCCCGCTCACCGGGGATCCGGCGGGGCTTCGTCATGCGCGTCGAACGGGTCGTCGTCCTGCGGTTTCCGCATTTTCGGTAGTCGGGTAGTGGCAATTCGTGATCGGCGTTTTCGACGGCCTGGAATGCCCCTGCGCATTAGGTGATGGAATGCGCACGGAATGTCGCGGGCGTGAATTCCGGGATGGGCTTTCGGGCCGGGAAACTGCCCGTTCGGGCCGACCTTGATCGCAAGTTTTTTCCGGGTGGCCTGGCGATTTCCGGTTGTTGCTCCGAGGCGGTGCGCACGGAGTGCGCCGGCCCGCTCGCGCTCTGCGAGACCGGGGTTCGCTCGGTCGGCTTTGCGGCGCCCGACGCGCCCGGGGTCCGGACCGACTTTCCGTGACGTGAGCCTCGCCTGACTCGCGAGGCGCTGGCTCGCCGGGAGCGGACCGGTTCGGCGAGCGCGGCGACCCACGGCGGGCAGGTGTCCTCGGCGCCCCTGATTCGGGAGGGCTTCGGCTCGTTGGGTGCGTCGGGTGGAGTGTTCGGGTTGGCCAGTTCGAGTGGGTGTGCCGGAGATACCCCGGGGTTGGCGAGTGCGGTGCCGCCGCCGCAAGTGATCGACGGCAGGGCGAGTCTTGCGGCTGGGTGGAAGTAGTTTTCCTCGGCGCTCGGCGCGAGTACTCGACCGCCGGGCGAAGCCGGAGTGCTGCCGTTCGGTTCGGTGAATCCGGTGGCGCCCGCGGTTGGCGCGGCGTCGGCCCAGCGGGAGTGGGCGCGTCCGGTCGGTCCGGTGTTGCGGTGGATCGCCGGTTTGTGCGGTTCGGCGCAAGTGATCAACCGCTTGGCGACTGGGGGCCGGCGGGTGAGTGGTGGGGTGGTTGTCGCTGGGGGTGGTGTGGATCTTGGGGGCGGGGGCGGCGGTGGGGTGGCCACGGAATGCATCCGGTGCGGTACCCGGCGTGGGCGGGTCGTGTCCCGGGATCCGGGTTTCGCGTGCTGTAATTCAGCGTGCTCTACATCGTCCTCGTTCTGGTGCTGGCGGCGCTCGCGCTGCTCGTCACGGCGCTCATCACGGCAACCTCGCTGTGGGCGTGGGTCTCGATCGGCCTGTCGGTGCTCGCCGGGCTGATCCTGCTCGTGGACTGGCTGCGGCGGCGCAACCGCCCCGAGCCGGGCGAGGCCAAGGCGGCCGTCGAGGACGCTGGGGCGGGTGAGAAGGCCGCCGAGGTCGAGAATTTCGACGCCGAGCAGACCGCCCTGCTGCCTTCGCGGGGCGAGCTCGGCAACCTGGCCGACGTGCCCGAGCCCGAGATCGAGCCGGCACCCGAGGCGGAGGCCGAAACCGCGCCCGCACCTCAGCCGGCCGGAGCCGCCGCGGACAGCGATGCCACCGTGGACACCTCCGCAGCAGCCAAGGAGACCGCGACCACCGCGACCGCCGAATCCTCGACGGCTGCGACGGCCGCGACCGCTACCGCCGCGACGGCCGAGCCGGCGACCGCCGCCGCCGAAAAGGCGCCTGTCCGCGAAACCCCGCCTGCCGAGGAAAACACGAGCGCCGAGGATCTCGCGGTCGTCAAGGAGCTCGAGGACGTGGTCGTGGTGGTCGACGAGTACCCCCGCTACCACCTCGTCGACTGCCCCTGGCTCTCCGGCCGCGACACCATCCCCATCGGCGTCGGCGAGGCGCGCCAGCTCGGCTTCACCCCGTGCGCGCGCTGCGGTCCCGACGCCGTCCTCGCCGCCGCGCACCGCTGACCGGCCGCGCGCTAAATCCCGAGGATCTCGCCCAGTGCGGCGCTTCCCGCGGGCGTCAGCCGGACCGCGCGATGGGCCTGAGTGCGGCGGCGCAGCCAGCCCGCGTCCAGCAACCGCTCAGCAACGGCCGCACCGAGCGCACCCGCCAAGTGGTGCCGCTGTTCGCTCCAATCCAGACAGAAGCGCAACAACGGCCGCCGCGCTGCGGAAGCCGCCTCGAGATCGACGCCCAAAGAAGCGAACACCGCCGGAGCGGCGGGCCCCAATGCATACGGATGATCCTGTAGCTGCGCGGAAATCCGGTCACCGGGCCGACGCGCAGTGCTCGGGTCACCGTCCACAGTGATCAGTGCGTCGTGCGAAACCAGGGCCGCCGTGATGGCGACGCCCAGCTGACCGGCGACGTGGTCGTAGCAAGTCCGCGCCGAGCGCAAGGCGCCCGCCCGCGTGCCTTCGCGCAGCGAACGGACCGGTCGCGCAGGGGAGAACCGAGCCAAAGTCTTCAACAGCTCCGGGGCCGGGCCGGCGATGCGGTAGAAGCGGTGCCGGCCGGAGCGTTCGGCCGTGACGAGCCCCGCGTCGAGCAGTTTGGCCAGGTGGGAGCTCGCGCCCTGGGCCGACAAGCCCGCCTCGGCGGCCAGCACCGACGCGGCCAGCGCGCGGCCGTCGCCCAGGGCGAGCAGCACGCGGACCCGCGCAGGGTCGGCGAAGAGGGCCGCGGTCGCGGCGATGTCTGCGTCTCCGTCCACGATGTCCAGGGTGCACCCGCGACACTTCCACCGCGACGGAAGCGTCCACGAGGTCCACTGGGGACCATGAGACCGGCGCTCCTGATCACCCTGTGCACCGGGATGTTCCTGGTGCAGCTCGACGTCACCGTCGTCAACGTCGCCCTCCCCACCCTCGGCGAGCAACTCCACGCAGGACTGACCGCGCTGCAATGGGTCGTCGACGGCTACTCCGTCGTCCTCGCGGCGCTGCTGCTCGCGGGCGGCGCGCTCGGCGACGTCCTCGGCCACCGCGGCGTGGTGCTCACGGGGCTGGTGGTGTTCGGCGTCGCGTCCGCCGCGTGCGGGTTCGCCCAGTCCGCGTCCTGGCTGATCGCCGCCCGGGCCGTACAGGGGATCGGCGCCGCGCTGCTGCTGCCGGGCACACTCGCCGTGATCAACCGGCAGTGCCCGGATCCGAGCACCCGAGCCCGCGCCCTCGGTGTCTGGGCCGGCGTGTCAGCGCTCGCCTTGCCCGCCGGCCCGCTGCTCGGCGGGGTGCTCGTCTCCCTCGCCGGCTGGCGACCTGTCTTCCTGCTCAATGTGCCGATCGTCGTGGCAGCGGCGCTCGCCGTCCGGAAGCTGGTCCAACCCGGCGCCCGCACACCCGGCCGCATCGACCTGCCGGGTGCCGCCACGGCCGCCCTCGCCCTCGGCGCCGGCGTCTACGCCGTGATCGGACACCAGCCCGTCGCCGCCGTCATCGCCGTGACGGCGGCGGCGACATTCCTCGTCGTCGAGTACCGCTCCGCCGACCCGATGCTGCCCCTGGGCCTGCTCAAATCCCGCCGCACCGCCGGCGCCACCACCATCTCCGCCGCCATGAACTTCGTCGGACTCGGCGCGGTCCTTGTGTTCACCCTCTACCTGCAGAGCGTGCTGTACCTGAAACCGCTCGACGCGGGACTCGCCCTGCTCCCGCTCTTCCTGCCCCTGGTCCTGCTCGGCCCGTTCAGCGGCCGCCTCACCGCGAAGCTCGGCCCCCGCTCGCCGATCATCGGCGGACTCCTCCTCGGAGCGACCGGCCTCGGCGCACTCCTGCGCGTCGACACGACAACGACTTACCCCACCCTCCTGCCCGCGCTTCTCGGCCTCGGCGCAGGCATGGGGCTGCTCACCGCCGCCGTCGTCACGGCCGCCGTCACCGACGCGCCTCCCGAACGCGCGGGCGTCGCCGGCGGCGTCAACAACGCCGCCCGCCAAGCCGCCGGAGCACTCGGCGTCGCGGTTTTCGGCGCAGTCGCGGGAGATCCGGCGAACCACCCGGCCTTCGTGCACGGCCTCCACACCCTCGGCGTCATCGCCGCCGCACTCTGGCTCGCCGCCGCGGCCCTCGCCGCCGTCACCACCGGACCCCGGGCCACCGCAAACGCGGTTGCGCACCCGGGCTAACCTGGTACCAGCAAGGCGTCGATCCGGCCATCACCGGGGAGCCTCCGGAAGAACGGGGCGCGTGCGTCCCCAGTAGACCCGGACGGGGCGGCCCGTCACAGCCGACGAACGAGTGGCCCGGCAGTACGAACGCCGGGCAAGCGGGGTGGTACCGCGTGACGCGCGAGCGTCTCGTCCCCGTGTGGGTGACCGGTAGGCACCGGTCATCCGTACGCGAGCGACGAACGCAAGGAGCGCACCCCGATGTACCCGAAGGCCCAGGTGGACGGCGAGACGTCGGTCCCGGCCCAGCCGTCGTTCCCCGCGCTGGAGCAGCGCGTGCTCGAGTACTGGGAGACCGACCGGACGTTCCAGGCCTCGATCGACGCGCGCCCGGCCGGGGCGAACGGCGACAACGAGTACGTGTTCTACGACGGCCCGCCCTTCGCCAACGGCCTGCCGCACTACGGGCACCTGCTCACCGGGTACGTGAAGGACATCGTCCCGCGCTACCAGACGATGAAGGGCAAGCACGTCGACCGCCGGTTCGGCTGGGACACCCACGGCCTGCCCGCCGAACTCGAGGCGATGCGACAGCTCGGCATCACGGAGAAGGAAGAGATCGAGGCGATGGGGGTCGCCAAGTTCAACGACGCCTCCCGCGAGTCCGTGCTGCGCTACACCAAGGAGTGGGAGGAGTACGTCACCCGCCAGGCGCGCTGGGTCGACTTCGACAACGACTACAAGACGCTCGACCTGCCCTACATGGAGTCGGTCATCTGGGCGTTCAAGCAGCTGTGGGACAAGGGGCTGGTGTACGAGGGCTACCGCGTGCTGCCCTACTGCTGGCGCGACGAGACGCCGCTGTCCAACCACGAACTGCGCATGGACGACGACGTCTACCGCACCCGCCAGGACCCGGCCGTCACGGTCGGGTTCCGCTTGGAAGGCAACGGGAACGAGCTCGACGGCACGTACCTGCTCATCTGGACGACCACGCCGTGGACCCTGCCCTCGAACCTCGCCACCGCCGTGCACCCCGAGGTGCGCTACGTGGTGGTGGAGAGCGAGAACTTCCCCGGCAAGCGGTTCCTGCTCGCCGAAGCCCGCGTCGGCGCGTACGCGCGCGAGCTCGGCGAAGAGCCGACGGTCGTGGCGCACTACACCGGTGCGGAGCTGCTCGGAAACCGTTACGCCCCACCGTTCCCGTACTTCCTCGGCCGCGAGAACGCGCACCGGGTCCTGTCGGCGGACTACGTCACGACCGAAGACGGCACCGGCGTCGTGCACATCGCTCCCGCCTACGGTGAAGAGGACAAGGTCGTCACCGACGCCGCGGGCATCACGCCGGCCACCCCGGTCGACGCGCGCGGCCGTTTCGACGCGACCGTGCCCGACTACGAGGGCCAGCAGGTGTTCGAGGCCAACCCGAACATCATCCGCGACCTCAAGAACGGCACGGGTTCCGCCGCGCAGCAGAGCCCGATCCTGTTGCGCCACGAGACCTACGAGCACCCGTATCCGCACTGCTGGCGCTGCCGCAACCCGCTGATCTACCGGGCGGTGTCGTCGTGGTTCGTCGCGGTGACGCAGTTCAAGGACCGCATGGTCGAGCTCAACCAGCAGATCACGTGGTACCCGGACAACGTCAAGGACGGCCAGTTCGGCAAGTGGCTGGAGAACGCCCGCGACTGGTCGATCTCCCGCAACCGCTACTGGGGCTCGCCGATCCCGGTGTGGCAGTCGGACGACCCGACCTACCCGCGCACCGACGTCTACGGTTCACTCGACGACCTCGAGCGCGATTTCGGGGTGCGGCTGGACAACTTGCACCGGCCGTACATCGACGAGCTGACCCGGCCGAACCCGGACGACCCGACCGGGAACTCGACCATGCGCCGCGTGCCCGAGGTGCTCGACGTGTGGTTCGACTCGGGCTCGATGCCGTACGCCCAGGTGCACTACCCGTTCGAGAACGCCGAGTGGTTCGAGCACCACTACCCGAGCGACTTCATCGTGGAGTACATCGGGCAGACGCGCGGCTGGTTCTACCTGCTGCACGTGCTCGCGACGGCGCTGTTCGACCGGCCGGCGTTCCGCACCTGCATCAGCCACGGCATCGTGCTCGGCTCCGACGGGCAGAAGATGTCGAAGTCGCTGCGGAACTACCCGGACGTGACCGAGGTGTTCGACCGCGACGGGTCCGACGCCATGCGGTGGTACCTCATGGCGAGCCCGATCCTGCGCGGCGGCAACCTCGTCGTCACCGACCGGGGCATCCGCGACGCCGTGCGCCAGGCTGTGCTGCCGCTGTGGAACTCGTACTACTTCCTCGCCCTCTACGCCAACGCCGAGGGCGTGGAAGGCCGGTGGCGTACGGATTCGGCGCACCTGCTCGACCGCTACGTGCTCGCGAAGACCCACGAGCTCGTGACGGACGTCGAGTACGCGCTGGACAACTACGACATCGCCGACGCGTGCCAGACCGTGCGCGACTTCCTGGAGGTGCTCACGAACTGGTACGTGCGCCGTTCGCGCGACCGGTTCTGGGCGGGTGACCAGGACGCGATCGACACGCTGCACACGGTGCTCGAGGTGACCTCCCGCGTCGTCGCGCCGCTGCTGCCGCTCACGACCGAGACGGTGTGGCGCGGCCTCACCGGCGGCCGTTCGGTGCACCTGACCGACTGGCCGAGCTCGCTCGACCTGCCGGCCGACGCGGCGCTGGTCACGGCCATGGACCGCGTGCGGCAGGTGGCGTCGACGGCGCTCTCGCTGCGCAAGGCCAACAAGCTGCGCGTGCGGCTGCCGCTGGCGAAGCTGCTGGTCGCGGCCGAGGACGTGGAGGCGCTGCGCGAGTTCACCGACATCCTGCGCGACGAGGTGAACGTGAAGTCGGTCGAGCTGACCACCGACGTCGCGGCGCACGGCTCGTTCGAGGTCGCCGTGAACGCGCGGGCGGCCGGGCCGCGGCTGGGCAAGGACGTGCAGAAGGTCATCAAGGCCGTGAAGGCCGGTGACTGGACCACGAACCCGGGCGGCGTCGTGGTGGCGGCAGGAGTCGAGCTGCTCGAAGGCGAGTACGAGCGGCGCTTGGTGGCCAAGGACGGCGGCGCGGCGGCCGAGCTGCCGGGCGGCAGCGGGCTGGTGCAGCTCGACACCGAGGTCACGGCCGACCTGGCCGACGAGGGCATCGCCCGTGACCTGGTGCGCGTGGTGCAGCAGGCCCGCCGCGAAGCCGGCCTCGACGTGTCCGACCGAGTCGCGCTCACGATCGACCCCCCGGACGAGGTCGTGGCCGCGGTGCGCAAGTTCGAGGAGTTCGTGGCGTCGGAAACGCTGGCCACCTCGGTGACCTACGGCGACGCTCCCGAGGGCTTCGAGGGCACTGTCGGCGACGGCGTGAAGGTCCGCGTGGCGGTCGAGAAGGCGTAGCGAACCGGCCTTCCCGGCGTTGATCACGAATCGGCGTCGGGAAGGCCGCTTTCTCACCTGTAACGCCTCTTGTCCGTCAGCGATGGGCAAGCTGGGCCGAGTGCGCGCACGTCGCACGGGCCTGGGGGAGAGTCGCAAGTGAGTCCAGCCGGTAAGAGAGCTGTCCTGATCGGTGGCGCGGTCGCGATGGTGGCGATCGTCGTCGCGGCGGTGGTGCTGCTGACCGGCGGTTCGCCGGCGCCCGAGGCAGCGGCCGAGCCGACCGAGAGCTCGGTCGCGGCGGGACCGGTCGCCCCGGACCCGACGTCGGCGGCGCAGCTCTACCTGAACGACTTCGCGGGCAACCAGACCGACGAGGCCAGCCTGCTCACCGACAACCCGCACGACGCGGCCGCCGCGCTGCGCGACGCCTGGTACACGCTCAAGCCGCAGGACGTGCAGGCCAAGATCGACAAGGTCGAGCCTGCCGCCGCGACTGCGACGAAGACGGCCGCGAGCTACACGCTCACCTGGAACCTCGGCCCCGGCCACGTCTGGTCCTACAGCGGCAGCTTCGACGTGGTGAAGTCCGGCGACAGCTGGCGGGTGCACTGGACGCCCGCCACGCTGCACCCGAAGCTGCAGGCCGGCCAGCGGCTCGTGATCGCGGCCGCGGCGGCCGACGAGGCCGTGGTGGTGGACCGCGACGGCAAGCCGGTGGTCATCAGCGGGCCGGGTGGCACGCACCTCGATCCTGCCGCGAAGTTCCCGTTGCTGACGCAGGCGCTGACCGGACAGGGCACGTCGGCGCCGTCGGACACCTTCGCGGTCCAGCGGGTCGACACCTCGGGCAAGGCGCTGGAAACGCTCTTCGGCAAGACCGAGAGCGGGCAGCAGGCGGTGAAGTCCACGGTGAGCGTCTCCGTGCAGAACGCGGCCCAGTCGGCCGTCGACTCCTACCGCGGCAAGGCCGTGATCGTGGCGATCCAGCCGTCCAACGGCGGGGTGCTGGCGGTGGCGCAGAACGCCGCCGCGGGTACGAGTCCCTCGGCGCTGAACGGCCTGTACGCGCCGGGTTCGACGTTCAAGATCGCGACCGCGACGGCGGCCCTGGAGGCCGGCGTTGTCACGAAGGACTCGCAGGTGCCGTGCCCGCTCACCGCGCGGATCGGCACCCGCACGATCTCCAACGAGGGCTTCGACCTCGGCACCACCACCGTGCACCGCGCGTTCGCGCATTCGTGCAACACCTCGTTCGGTCAGCTCGCCTCGCAGCTGCCGCCGGACGCGCTCGCCAAGGCCGCGAGCCAGTACGGCCTCAACGCCGACTTCGACATCCCCGGCCTCACCACCGAGATGGGCAAGGTCGGTGCCGCCGGCAGCGCCGACGAGCAGGTGGAGGACGGTATCGGCCAAGGCACCGTGCAGGTGAGCCCGTTCGGCGAGGCGGTGATGGCCGCGACGGTGGCCGCGGGTAAGGCGGTGACGCCGAAGCTGTGGCTGGACGCCTCGTCGGCCACGACCGTGAACGAGGGCTACCGGGCGCCGTCGGCGAGCGTGCTGGCCTCGGTGCGCGCGATGATGCGCGAGGTCGTCACGGGCGGTACCGCGACCGGACTGGCGCGCTCGGGCACCGTCTACGGCAAGACCGGCACCGCGCAGTTCGGTGACGGCGCCGAAGCGCACGGCTGGTTCGTGGGCTACCGCGGAGACGTCGCGTTCTGCGTGTTCCTGGAGGGCGGCAACGACTCCGGCCCCGCCGTCACGCTCGGCGCGAAGTTCCTCGCCGGCGTGAAGTAGCGCTTCGGCGGCGGCCGAAGCGTCGGGCTCCTACGGTGAGGGCATGGAGACCGTCGCGCTGGCCGAGGTGGCCGCGGTGCTCGCCGACCCGAGCCGGGCGACGATGTGCCTCGCCCTGCTGGACGGGCGCGCCTGGACGATCGGCGAGCTGGCCGCGGCGGCACGGATCGCGGTGTCGACCGCGAGCGAGCACGTGACCCGGCTGCACGACGCCGGGTTCGTCGCCCGGGTGAAGCAGGGCCGGCACGCGTACGTCCGCATCGCCGACCCGCGCGTGGCCGAGCTGATCGAGCACCTGGCGCAGCACGCCGAGCACCGCGAACCGGTGGGGCTGAAGGCGTCCCTGCGTACGCAGCGGCTGAGTTTCGCGCGCAGCTGCTACGACCATCTCGCGGGCACCGTCGGTGTGGCGCTGCGCGAGGGCTTGATCGCGAAGGGGATCGTCGACACGGGGGACGGACTGACGCTGACCGCGGCCGGGCGCGAGGTGCTCGGCCAACTCGGTGTCGCCGTGCCGGAGCGCGGCCGGCGCCCCTTGCTGCGTGACTGTCTGGATTGGACGGAGCGGCGCGACCACCTCGCCGGTGCCGTGCCCGCGGCGATCCTGGCGCGGGCCGTCGACGCGGGGTGGGTGACCCGGGACCGGCAACGCGCGGTGCGGTTGAGGCCGGCCGGGGAGAAGCCGTTCGCGGCGCTCGGTGTCGATCTGGCGACACTGGGTGGCGATCGAGTGTCCTAACACACCACTTTGCCCGAGTTGTCCAGTGGTGCACGAACGAGTGAACGCCCCCGTCTCTCTATTCTGGAAGCCCACGGCGACCGGGAGGGGGCGGAGATGGATCAGCTTCCCCTGCTGCTCGGCGTCGGCGGAGTGGTGCTGCTCGCGTCGGTGGTCGCCGTGCGCGTGTCGATCCGGCTGGGCCTGCCGTCGCTGCTGCTGTACCTCGGCATCGGCGTGGCGCTGGGCGAGTCGGGCATCGGCATCCAATTCGACAACCCCGGCCTGACGCAGTCGCTCGGGCTCGCCGCGCTCGTCATGATCCTCACCGAAGGCGGGCTCACCACGCGGTGGCAGGCCGTGAAACCCGCACTGGGGCTGGGTATCCTGCTGTCCACAGTGGCCGTGATCGTGACCATCGCGGCGACCGGCGCCGCGCTGCACTGGCTGCTCGGGCTCGACTGGCGGCTCGCGCTGCTGTGGGGTGCGGTGCTCGCCTCGACCGACGCGGCGGCGGTGTTCTCGGTGTTGCGTTCGGTGGGGGTGCGCCCGAAGCTCGTCGGCGCGCTGGAGTTGGAGTCCGGCATCAACGACGCGCCGGCGTACATCGCGGTGATCGTGCTCGCGTCGGGGGCCGCCGTGGACTGGACCCTGCCGCTGTTGGTCGTTTACGAGCTCGCCGCCGGGCTCGTGATCGGCTTGCTGTTCGGCTGGCTGGGCGCGATGGCGCTGCGCCGGGCCGCACTGCCGGCCACCGGCCTGTACCCGCTGGCGACGGTGGCCGTGTGCATCCTCGCGTACTCCTCCGGCCAACTGGCGCACGCGTCCGGGCTGCTCGCCACGTACGTCGCGGCGCTGGTGCTGGGCAACTCCAGGCTGCCGCACCGCTCCGACACGCTCTCGTTCGCCGAAGGCCTCGGCTGGCTCGCGCAGATCGGCCTGTTCGTGCTGCTCGGGCTCTTCGCGTCGCCGAGCCGGCTGCTGGAGACGCTCGTGCCCGGCCTCGTCGCGGGCGCGGTGGTGCTGCTGCTCGCGCGGCCCCTGTCGGTGGTGATCTCGCTGCTGCCGTTCCGGCTGCCGTGGCGGGAGCAGGCGTTCCTGTCGTGGGCGGGCCTGCGCGGAGCCGTGCCGATCGTGCTCGCGATGATCCCGCTTTCGCAGGGCGTGCCGGGTGCACAACGGCTGGTCGACGCCGTGTTCGTGCTGGTCATCGTGGTCACGCTGCTGCAGGGGGTCACACTCGGGCCGTTCGCGCGCCGGCTCGGGCTCACGAAGAGGGCCGAGGCCCAGGAGATCGAGGTCGACGCCGCGCCGCTCGACGAGCTCGGCGCGGAGTTGCTGCAGGTGCGCATCCAGAAGGGCTCGAAGCTGCACGGCGTATACATCTCCGAGCTCGGGCTGCCCGCCGGCGCCACCGTGAGCCTCGTGGTCCGCCACGGCTCCGGGTTCACGCCGCAGAAGACCAGCCGCCTGCAGGAGGACGACCAGCTGCTGGTGGTCACCACGGCGGCGGTCCGTGACGCGACCGAGCGCCGGATCCGCGCCGTCGACCGGGCCGGGCGGCTCGCGCGTTGGCGCGGTGAGCTGGGCCGCTGAGTCGAGCTGGCGTCCTCGAAGCGGGAGTTACCGCAGGGACGCGAGCACGGGCTCCAGCTCCTCCGGCGCGTGCCACAGCGGCAGCCGCAGATGCGTCCGGAACCCGTCGTAGACCGAAAACGCGGGCCCCGGCGCCAGTTTCACCCCCGTGGCGAGCGCCCGCTGGGCCAGGCGCACGGCGTCTTCGCCGGTGTCGGTCCACAGCCCGGTGCCGCCGGCCGGCCGCGTCCAGCGCCAGTGGGGGAACAGCCGGCCGAGCACGTCCACAGTGGACTCCAGGCGCGCGGTGAGCAGCGTGCGCCGGGCTTCCCGGGCTTCGGCGGCCCGCCGGAGCAACCCGACGGCGAGCAGCTGGTCGACGACCGAGCAGCCCAGGTCGATCGCCTTGCGGGCCTCGACCAGCCGGGCGACCGTCGGCGCGTCCGCGCGGATCCACCCGATCCGCACGCCGCCCCAGAACAGCTTCGACGCGGTGCCGATGCTCACCAGCAGCTCCGGTGGCACGTGTGCGGCCAGCCCTGGCGCCGTGCCGCGGAACACCAGGTCGGCGCTGCTGCGGTCCTCCACGGTGCGCAGACCGGCGGCCGTGACGAGCTCGCCGAGCTCACGCCGCGCGGCCGCGGGCATGCGCTCGCCGGTCGGGTTGTGTACGGACGGCTGGCAGTACAGCAGCGCGGGGGAGCGGCGCAGCGCGGCGCGCAGGTGGTCGCGGTCGATCCCGCCCGCGCTCCAGCGGATGCCCCGCAGCCGGGTCCCGGCGCCGGCGAACGCTTCGAGCGCGCCGCGGTAGCTCGGTTCCTCCACCAGGACCAGATCACCCGCCGCGACCAGCGTGTTGGCCACGAGCCACACGGCCTGCTGGGCGCCGGCGGTTACCACGACCTGCTCCGGGGCGGTGGGCACGCCGTCGTCGGTGAGCAGCCGGGCGATCGTGGCCCGCAGCCGCGGGACGCCGGCGGGGAAGTAGCCGTCAGTGTCGAGATAGGGCACCAGATCGGCGGGGCCGAGCGCGGCGAGCGCGTCCGCGGTCAGGGCCGAGCCGGGCAGGGCGCCGCTCGACAGGTCCGCCGGCGCCGCCGCACCGGTGAACGAGACGAGCCGGCCACCCGGCACGCCCGGGCCGCCGGGCTGGCGCCGCCGCACCCGGGAGCCGGAGCCGGCTTCGGCCGTGAGGAGCCCGTCGGCCGCCAGCCGGTCGTACGCCGAGGTCACCGTGCCCCGGGAAATGCCGAGTGCTCGCGCGAGCGGCCGCTGTGCCGGCAGGACGGCGGCTTCGGGCAGCACGGCGGAGTCGACCAGCTCGGCCAGCGTGGTGGCGAGCGCGGCCGGGAGCGTGGGGCCGCCGCCGCGCCACGCGCCGAGTAGCCGAGCCAGTTCGGCGGTCTCGACCCGGTGCATGGGCACCTCCTTCACCAGCCAGTTTGGACCACTTCCGGCCAACTGGCCCAGCGGCGGCGCCCGCGGGGGGCGACGATGGCGGGCATGGCCACGGTCTGCCTCGTCGGCACCCTCGACACGAAACACGCCGAATACGACTGGCTGCGCACCCGCCTCGAAATCGACGGGGTGCACACGCTGCTGGTCGACGCCGGTTCGTCGGCGTCCGACGGCGCCGACGTGCCCGCCGAGGAGGTGGCCCGCGCCGCCGGCGTCGACCTCGCGTCACTGCGGGGAGACCGCGGACGCGCCGTGGAGACGATGGCGCGCGGTGCGGCGGTGGCCGTGCGACGGCTGTTCGACGAAGGCCGCGTCGACGCCGTCCTGGCGGTCGGTGGCTCGGGCGGCTCGTCGATCGCGGCGGCCGTGATGCGCGAGCTGCCGGTGGGGGTGCCGAAACTGCTGGTCTCCACCATGGCGTCCGGCGACGTGCGCCCGTACGTGGGCGAGACCGACGTGACGCTGATGTACTCCGTGGTCGACATCGCGGGCCTCAACACGGTGTCGAAGACCGTGCTGGGCAACGCGGCGGCCGCGATCGCCGCCATGGCCCGCCACCACGAGACCGGCCGGGAGACCAGCGAGCGGCGGGTGGTCGCGGTGACGATGTTCGGCGTCACCACCCCCGCTGCCGACGAGGCCCGCGCCGAGCTGGAACGGCTCGGCTACGAGGTGCTCGTGTTCCACGCGACCGGATCCGGCGGCCGGGCGATGGAGAAGCTGGTGTCCGACGGCCTGCTGGCCGGTGTCCTCGATCTGACCACCACGGAGCTGGCCGACGAGCTCGTCGGCGGGGTGCTGTCGGCGGGCCCGCACCGGCTGGAGGCTGCGGGGCGAGCGGGCGTGGCGCAGGTGGTCAGCGTCGGCGCGCTCGACATGGTCAACTTCGGCCCGGCCGACACCGTACCGGAGCGGTTCGCGGGCCGGCACCTGCTGGTGCACAACCCGACTGTCACGCTCATGCGGACCACACCGGAGGAATCCGCGGAGCTGGGCACGCTGCTCGGGCGCAAACTCCGGGCGGCACAAGGGCCGGTCTCGGTGTTCCTGCCGCTCGGCGGAGTGTCCGCTGTGGACGTTCCGGACGGCCCGTTCCACGACCCTGCGGCCGACGCCGAGCTGTTCGCCCACCTCACCGAAGCGTTGTCCGGCAGCGCGGTGACCGTGACCCGGCGCGAAGAAGCCATCAACGACGCCGGGTTCGGCGCCGCCGCCGCGAGCGAACTGCACCGGCTCATCGGCGAAGGGAAGTCCTGACGTGGACCGCGAAACAGCGCTGACCCGGCTCACCGCGGCGGTCGCCGAAGGCAGGCCCGTGATCGGCGGCGGCGCGGGCACCGGCCTGTCCGCCAAGGCCGCCGAGGCCGGCGGCATCGACCTGCTGATCATCTACAACTCCGGCCGCTACCGCATGGCCGGGCGCGGGTCGCTCGCCGGACTGCTGGCCTACGGCGACGCCAACGGCATCGTCGTGGACATGGCGCGCGAGGTGCTCCCGGTCGTGCGCGACACGCCGGTACTGGCCGGTGTCAACGGCACCGACCCGTTCCGGCTGATGGGCCCGTTTCTCGACGAGCTCAAGCGGACGGGGTTCGCCGGCGTGCAGAACTTCCCGACGGTCGGGCTGATCGACGGCGTGTTCCGCCAGAACCTGGAGGAGACCGGCATGGGCTACGGCCTGGAGGTCGACCTCGTCGCGCTGGCCCGCGAACGCGACCTGCTCTCCGCGCCGTACGTGTTCGACCCCGAGCAAGCCGCCGACATGACCCGCGCGGGCGCCGACGTGCTCGTGCCGCACCTCGGGCTCACCACGAGCGGCACGATCGGCGCGCGCACTGCCGTCACGCTCGACGAGGCCGTGACCCGTGTGCAGGCGATGCACGACGCCGCCAAGCGGGTGAACCCGGACGTGCTCGTGCTGTGTCACGGCGGCCCGATCGCCGAGCCCGCCGACGCGCAGTACATGCTCGACCACACCGAGGGAATTGTGGGTTTCTTCGGCGCTTCCTCGATCGAACGGCTCCCGGCCGAGCGCGCGATCCGTGAGCAGACGGAAGCTTTCCGCGCCCTGCGGCGGTGATCGCCGGCGTGTGAGCGCCATCTCAGATCACGGGACGGGGCTTTCTTCGCACGGCCGGAATCAGTTACCTTCATCAACAGGTCATGAGTGCCAGCGTTCAGCCCCGGCTTGCTGGCCGGCAACCCTCCTACCGCGGTGGGGTGCCCCGGGTGAAGACCGGGCCGGTCGTGTTGTGCGACGGGCAAGCGCGGGCCCCTCGCCGGGGGTCCCCCGGACTGCCGAGGAGGCACCGCCATGACTCTCGCTCTGGACCGCACCGCTGAAAACACCGAAACCGTTGCCGCACAGGGGATTCCCGGCGTCGCGGGGGCGGCGCTGCGGGTGCCGCTGGTGACCGGCGGCGAGATCGGCTACGCGAACCTCGACCACGCCGCGAGCGCGCCGTGTCTCGACGCGGTCCGCTCCGCCGTCGACGAGTTCCTGCCCTGGTACGCGAGCGTGCACCGCGGCGCGGGCTTCGCTTCGCAGGTGTCCACGCGCCTTTACGAGCGCACGCGCGACATCCTGCGCCGGTTCGTCGACGCGCGTGCCACCGACACCGTCGTGTTCACCCGCAACACCACGGATTCCTTCAACCTGCTGGCGCGTTCGCTGCCGCGGCGCACGTCCGTGGTCGTGTTCGACACCGAGCACCACGCGGCCCTGCTGCCTTGGCGCGGCCCGAATGTGCGCCGCGTGCAGCTGCCGCGCACGCGCCTGGCCGCGGTGTCCGTTGTGGACGAAGCGCTGGCCGCCTGCCCGGAGGGACCGCGGCTCGTGGTGGTCACCGGAGCGTCCAACGTGACCGGCGAGCTGCTGCCGGTGGCCGAGATCGCCGCCGTGGCACGGAAGCACGGCGCCCGGGTGGCGCTGGACGCCGCACAGCTCGCGCCGCACCGCCGGATTTCCCTGCGGGAGCTGGACGTCGACTACGTCGCGCTTTCGGGGCACAAGGTCTACGCGCCCTTCGGCGCCGGCGCGCTCATCGGCCGGTCCGACTGGCTGCGCGCCGCCGAGCCGTACCTCGCCGGCGGGGGAGCGACGAAGCTCGTGACCGAGGACGCCGTGGTGTGGAACACCGGTGCCGAGCGGCACGAGGCCGGTTCGCCGAACACCGTCGGCGTCTACGCGCTCGGCGTCGCGTGCGAGCAGCTGTCCGCGCGCTGGGCCGCCGTGGGCGAGCACGAGGCCACGCTGCTGGAGCGGCTGCGCAAGGGCCTGTCCGGCGTGCCCGGCTGCGCCGAGCTGCGCCTGTTCGACGCGCCGGTGGACCGCGTGGGCACGGTGAGCTTCATCGTCGACGGCTTCGAACCCGGCTGGCTCGCCGCGGTCCTTTCGGCCGAGTACGGCATCGGCGTACGCGACGGCGCGTTCTGCGCCCACGTCGCCACCAAACGCCTCATCGGCGAATGCGGCCGCGACGGGCAGCAGGCCGTGCGCGTGAGCCTCGGCCTGGGCAGCACCGAGGAGCACGTGGACCGCCTCGTGTTGGCGCTGCGCCAGATCGTCGCCCGCGGCGCCCGCTGGGAGTACACGAAGGTCGACGGCCGCTGGGCCCCGGTGGGGGACCCGCGGGAGCTGCCGCCGTTCTGCGCCTGAGCCCGCTCGCTACCCTCGGCGCGTGGGGAGATCTTGGGGTTTCTGGGTTCCGCTCGCACTGCTGGGCTTCGCCGAGCTGATCCTGGCCGCGGTGCGGCTCGCGGCCGGTGCCGGTTCTGCCGTGGGCGAGTTCGTGAACCTGTCCGCGGTGCCGATGGACCGCGTGCACGTGGACTACTTCGGCACGGCCATCGGCGGTGAGCAGTTCCTGAGCCAGGATTCGCTGCCCGCGCCGGCCTCCACGTCGGCGCTGGGCTGGCCGATCGCACTCGCGCTGGTCGTGGCGATCGTGCTCTTCGGCTATGCGCGAGCCGGGACCAGGCCGAAACCCGGCCGGATCGCCCTGGTCCTCGCCGGCGGTGTGCTGGCGGTGCCCGTGCTCGACCTCGCCGCCTACGCCCAATTCGACCTCGACGCCGACGCCCGCGGCCCGGCGCTGGCCGCCGTGGGGCTGGTGGTGCTGGCGGGGTACGAGCGCAGTCTCCTGGTCCTCGCGGTCACAGTGGGCTTCGTGGCGGTGGCGGTGCTGCTACCGGGGGTCGCGGGGGTGGTTTCGTCGGCAGTGGTGCTGCTCGCGGCGGCGTTTCTGGTGGTCGCCGGACCCGTGAAGGGGCGTTCGCGGCCTGCCGCCGCGAACGGGTGAGGCCGGGGCGTGGACAATGGGGGCGTGAGCACCGAGCCCTCCTCGTCCGAACACGATCTGTCCGAGCCCGGTTCGCCCGAACCCGGCCGGCCCGAAGGCGCGCCCGCCGTCGAACCGGCGGTGAGCGGTGACGCGGCCTCAGCGGTCTCGGAGGAGCCCGAAGCGCCCGTGGTGCTGCCCAAGCGCCGGGTCGGGCTGGTGTTCGCGGTCGCGGCCCTGATCTGGGTGATCGACCTGGTGTCGAAGAACCTCGTGGCGGCCAACCTCGAGGGCAAGGAGCCGGTGCGCGTCCTCGGCGGGCTCATCTACCTGCAGGTGATCCGTAACCCCGGTGCCGCGTTCTCGATGGCCACGGGCATGACGTGGGTGCTCGCGCTGGTCGCGGCGGCCGTGGCCGTCGCCATCATCTGGCTCTCGCGGCGGCTGCGCAGCGTCGGCTGGGCCATCGGCCTCGGCCTGGTGCTCGCGGGCGCGCTCGGCAACCTCACCGACCGCATCTTCCGGGCCCCCGGCCCGCTGCGCGGCCACGTCATCGACTTCATCTCGGCCTTCGCCCCCAACGGCGAGGGCTTCGCGATCTTCAACATCGCCGACTCCGCGATCTGCTGCGGCGGCGTGCTCATCGTGCTGCTGTCGCTGCTGGGCAAGGACTACGACGGCACCTCGACCCGCGACAAGAACAGCAAGAAGGAGACCGCGTGACCGCGCGCCTGCTGCCCGTCCCCGACGGGCTCGACGGCATGCGCGTCGACGCCGGCCTCGCCAAGCTACTGGGCCTGTCCCGCACGGTGGTGGCGGAGCTCGCCGAAGCCGGGGACGTACTGGTGGACGGCCGGCCCGCCGGCAAGTCCGACCGCCTGACCGCCGGCGGCCTGCTCGAAGTGACGCTGCCGGAGCCGGAGTCCCCGATCCAGGTCGTCGCCGAGCCCGTGGAGGGCATGAAGATCCTCCACGACGACGACGACATCATCGTGATCTCCAAGCCGGTGGGCGTCGCCGTGCACCCGAGCCCCGGCTGGACCGGGCCGACGGTCGTCGGCGGCCTGGCCGCCGCGGGCCTGCGAATCTCGACCTCGGGCGCCGCCGAACGCCAGGGTGTGGTGCACCGGCTCGACGCGGGCACCACCGGCGTGATGGTGGTGGCCAAGAGCGAGCACGCGTACACGGTGCTCAAGCGCGCGTTCAAGGAGCGCACCGTCGACAAGGGCTACCACGCCGTGGTCCAGGGCCACCCGGACCCGACGCGCGGCACCATCGACGCGCCGATCGACCGCCACCCGCGCCACGACTACAAGTTCGCCGTGGTCGCGGGCGGACGCCCGAGCGTGACGCACTACGAGGTGGTGGAGGCGTTCCGAGCCGCGTCGCTGGCCCACGTGAAGCTCGAGACGGGCCGCACGCACCAGATCCGCGTGCACTTCTCCGCGCTGCGCCACCCGTGCGCGGGCGACCTGACCTACGGCGCCGACCCGGTGCTGGCGCGCCACCTCGGCCTCACGCGGCAGTGGCTGCACGCCCGAACCCTCGGCTTCGCGCACCCGGCCGACGGCCGCTGGGTCGAGTTCGAGGCCGAGTACCCCGACGACCTCGCCCGCGCGCTGGAGATCCTGCGCGAGGAGAGCTACTAGCCCTCGACGGCCCAGGTCAGCGTGCGGTCGTCCGGCTCAGGGCGGGGGCTCCAACGGACCGAGACCACGCGCGTCGTGTCCGGGATGACGTAGACGGTGTGGCCGCCGAGCGTCTCGCCGGGCCGCACGCCGATCTTGTGCGGCGGCCGGGAGGTCAGCGACACGGGCGCCTTGGCGACCGTCGTGCCGTCGGCCGTGACGAGCTCCAGATAGTTGTCCGGCAGCGACGCGAACGGCACGTTGCCGCGGTTGGTGATCTCGGTGTGCACGACCACCGCCCGCTCGCCCGCGTCGAGCCGGTAGCCGGCGGCGCCGAACAGGTAGTCGGCAGGGTCCTGCACTTCCAGCAGCTGCACGGTGAGCTGCTCGCCTTCGAGCCCCTGCGTCGCGAGCGTCTCGCCGATCCGGCCGCGTTTGCCCTCGGCGGGCCCTGCGCGGCGCGGTTCGTCGCCGCGCGCCCAAGACGCCGTCTGCGGCACCCCCCACGTGCTCAACGCGGGGTCGAGCGGGGGCGGTGCAGCCGCGTACGCGCCGGACGGCACGCCATAGGAACCCGAAGGGACTCCGTACGGGCCGGACGGCACGCCGTGCACGGGTCTCGACGGTCCACCGTGGACGGACGGCGCACCCGGCGTTCCGGGTCCGTTCCCGGGACGCGGAACGGGGGCGCTCGGTGGGGCCGCGGCCGGAAGTCCTTGTCCCGTCGGCATCCCGGGACCCGCTCCGTCCGGCATGCCCGGGCCGGGCCGTCCGCCGGGCGCGGCGACGGGCATCGCCCCCGAGGGCGGCGGGGCCTGCTGCCACGACGGCGGCGCCCCCGCGATCGCCGCGCGCAGCCCGGCCGGGTCGCTCTCCACGCCCACGAGCAGCGGCAACCCGCTACCGGACAAGGCAACCAGGCGGTAGGCGACCTCACGCGGGTCCATGCCCACCTTCGCGGCGAGGTCGTGCACGGCCGTTTTGCCCACCTCGGCGAGGGCGGCGAGCAGGCGGACATCGGCGGGATCGGTCACGGCCACTCGGGGAACGCTACCTTCCGGGCCGCTCCGGGCGAGGCCGGGCCGCGTCGCCCGGTCCGGTGGCCCCAGCCCGGTTTCGGTGGCTCCGGGTATCCGGAACGGCACGGATCCGCCGTTCACCATGGGTGAACGGGACGCTCGTGCCGGAACGCCACCCCGGGGCCTGGGTCTCCATTAGGGTCGGAATCGCACGGCACCACCGAACCCCGGGAGTCCGCACCCATGACCGTCGTCACCGATCTCGCCGACGAGCTCGTCGACGAGATGTTCGGCTTCGAACCGCTCTCCGCCGCGATCCTGGGCATCAAGCCCGACGCGCCGGGGCTCGGCGACCCGAGCGCTGCCGCCGAAGCCGCATACCGCGAGCGGCTCGCCGGGCTGCTGGAGCGCGCGCGGGCGATCGAGGCCGGCGAGCTCGACGCGACGGACCGCGTCACGCGCGAGGTGGTGATCAACTCGATCGAGGGCAAGCTCGACCTCATCGACAGCCACTTCGGCGAGTTCACCGTGACCGACCTGTTCGTCGGACCCGCGGCGGGCCTGCTCTCGGCGCTGCCGATGGTGCCCGTGCTGCCGGGGGACAAAGCCGCCGTCCACCTCGACCGGCTGGCCGGGATCCCGGCCTTCCTGCGCGCGGTCGCGCTGCGGCACCGCGAGGGCATCGAGGCCGGGCTGGTGCCGGTCGAACGGCTGGTGAAGGGCGCGATCGCCCATGTCGACCGCTACCTCGCCGAGCCGGCGGGCGACCCGCTGCTGCGCCAGCCGGCGCCGGACGCGGGGTTCGCGAGCCGGCGTGAGGAGCTGCTGCGCGACGTCGTGCGCCCGGCGTTCAAGGAATACCGCGACTTCCTCGAAGCCGAGGTGCTCGCCCACGGCCGGCCCGACGACCGCGTGGGCGTGTCGTGGCTGCCCGGCGGGGACGAGATCTACGCGCGCCTCGCGCGCATGCACACCACCACCGACCGTTCGCCGCAGGAGCTGCACGACACCGGCCTCGAGGTGATCGCGGGCCAGGTCGAGCAGTACCAGGCACTGGGCGAGCGCGTGTTCGGCACGCGCGACCTGCAGGAGATCTTCGAGCGGCTGCGCACCGACCCGAAGCTGCGCTGGACGAGCGCCGAGGAGCTGCTCGACACCGCGCGCTCGGCCATCACGCGCGCGGCGGCCGAGTCGCCGAAGTGGTTCGGCACGATCCCGCCGCAGCCGTGGACGGTCGAGGCCGTGCCGGAGGACTCCGCGCCCGGCGCACCGCCCGCGTACTTCATGCCGCCGGCCGTCGACGGCTCGCGCCCGGGCACCTACTTCGCCAACACCTACGAGGCCACCGAACGGTTCCGGCACACCGCCGAGGCCACGGCGTTCCACGAGGCGATCCCGGGCCACCACTTCCAGCTGAGCACCGCGCTCGAGCTCACCGACCTGCCGCTGCTGCGCCGCCTCGGCGATTTCAACGCCTACGTGGAGGGCTGGGGTCTCTACACCGAGCGCCTCGCCGACGAGATGGGCCTGTACTCCGACGACGTCTCGCTGCTCGGCATGCTCACGCTGGAGTCGATGCGCGCCGGGCGGCTCGTGGTCGACACCGGGCTGCACGCGCTGGGCTGGACCCGGCAGCAGGCCGTGGACTACCTCGTCGGCAACACGCCCATGGGCCGGTTGGAGATCGAGGCCGAGGTCGACCGCTACATCGGCTACCCGGGCCAGGCGCTCGCGTACCTGGTGGGGCGCCTGGAGATCCAGCGGATCCGTGCCGCCGCCGAGACCCGGCTGGGCGGTGAGTTCGACGTCCGCGCGTTCCACGATGTGGTGCTCTCCGGCGGCGCGCTCCCGCTGTCGGTGCTCGACACCGTGGTCGCGCAGTGGGTCGCCGGCCACGGGGACACCGTCGCGGGCCTGGCCGAAGACCTGTTGGAGCTCGAGTTCGAACGCGAGCCGCTCGTGCGCACGATGTACGGCTTGCCCGGCGACCACGGCGCGCTGCCCGACCCGAGCCTCGCCGCGACTGCGAGCTTCCGCGCCCGCTTCGCCGACCTCGCCGACCGTGCGGAGGCCATCGACCGCGCCGGCCTTTCGGCCACGGACGCCGTGACGCGCGACGTGGTGATCGCCCGCGCCCGCGGCGTCGTCGACACGCTCGACTCGAGACTGCCCGGGTTCGCCGTGAGCGACGGGTTCAGCTCGCCCGCGCTGAACCTCGTCACCACTCTCTCGGCGATGGTGCCGGACGACGAGGAGAAGGCGCGGGGCTACCTGCGCCGGCTCGCGGGCTACGGCGGCTACCTCGACGCGGTGATCGAGGCCCAGCGCGCCACCCTGGCCGACGGGTTCGCGCCGCCGGACTTCCTCGTGCGCGTGGGCATCGAGTACGTCGAGCGCTACCTCGCCGCCGGGGACGCCGACCCGCTGCGCGTCAGCCCGGCCATCGAGATCGCGGGGTTCGCGGAGGAACGCGACCGGCTGCTGGCCGAGGTCGTGCACCCGGCGTATGCGCGCTACCGTGCGTTCCTGGCCGACGAGGTGGCGCCGCTGGCCAAGCCCGAGTCGGAGCCGGGCATCGGGCACCTGCCGGGCGGGCAGGAGAAGTACCAGGGCCTGATCCGCGCCGAGACCACCACCGACCGCACGGCGCAGGACCTGCACGACACGGGTCTGCGGATCGCCGAGAAGCTGGCGGGGGAGTACCGCGAGCTGGGCGGGCGGGTGTTCGGCACCGAGGACCTCGCCGAGATCTTCGAGCACCTGCGCAGCGACCCCGAGCTGCGCTGGCGCGACGGCGAGGAGCTGCTGGCCGGCGCGCGCGCCGCCATCACGCGGGCGGAAGCCGTTGCGCCGCAGTGGTTCTCACGCGTGCCCGCGGCGAAGTGCGTGGTGGCGCCGGTGCCCGAGGCCGACGCGGCCAGCGGCACCATCGCCTACTACCTGCCCGCGTCGCTCGACGGCTCGCGGCCGGGCACGTACTACGCCAACACCCACGAGGCGAGCTCGCGGCCGCGGTTCACCAGCGAGGGGATCGCGTTCCACGAAGCCGTGCCGGGGCACCACTTCCAGCTCTCGTTCGCGCAGGAGCTCACGGACCTGCCGCTGCTGCGGCGGCTGGTGCCGTTCAACGCCTACATCGAGGGCTGGGGCCTCTACTCCGAGCGGCTGGCCGAGGAGATGGGCCTGTACTCCGACGACGTCACACGCCTGGGCATGCTCACGCAGGACTCGATGCGCGCCGCCCGCCTCGTGGTCGACACGGGCCTGCACGCGCTGGGCTGGACCAGGCAGCAGGCCGTGGACTACGCCGTGGCCAACACGCCGATGGCACGGATCGAGATCGAGGCGGAGATCGACCGCTACGTCGCGAACCCGGGCCAGGCGCTCGGCTACATGGTGGGGCGCCTGGAGATCGAGCGCGTGCGCGCCGCGGCCGAGGAGGCGCTGGGCGCGGACTTCGACATCCGCGAGTTCCACGGCGTGGTGCTGGGCAACGGGAACCTGCCACTGTCCACACTGGACACGCTCGTGACCGGGTGGATCGCCGCCAGGCAGGCGGAGAGCGCGCGGTGACCTGGCTCGACCTGTCCGAGGACACGGACTTCGGGCTCGACAACCTGCCCTACGGCGTGTTCTCCCGCGGCGGCGAGCCCGAACGCCGCGTCGGCGTGGCGGTGGGCGAGCACGCGCTCGACCTGTCGGCGGCGGCCGAGGAAGCGGCGGCGCCGTTCGCACAGCTGCTCACGAGCGGCGTGCTCAACCCGCTGCTGGCGGCCGGGCCCGCGACGTGGCACGACGTGCGCGAGCAGGTGCGGGAGTGGCTCACGGCCGAGCGCTACGCCGGCCAGGTGCGCCCGCACCTCGTGCCGCGCACGGAGATCACGAACCACCTGCCGTTCGAGGTCGCGGACTACGTCGACTTCTACTCGAGCGAGCAGCACGCGATCAACGCCGGGCGGATCTTCCGCGGCGCCGACGACGAGCTGATGCCGAACTGGAAGCACCTCCCGATCGGCTACCACGGGCGCGCCGGCACGGTCGTGGTGTCGGGAACGCCGGTCGTGCGGCCGTCGGGGCAGCGCAAGCCGCGCACGGCCACGGAGCCGTCGTTCGGGCCGTCGCGGCTGCTCGACATCGAGGCCGAGGTCGGCTTCGTGGTGGGCACCCCGTCGACGCTGGGCACGCGGGTGCCGGTCGAGGACTTCGCGAAGCACGTGTTCGGCGTGTGCCTGGTCAACGACTGGTCGGCGCGCGACATCCAGGGCTGGGAGTCGCAGCCGCTGGGGCCGTTCCTCGGGAAGTCGTTCGCCACGTCGGTGGCGCCCTGGATCGTGCCGCTGGCCGCGCTTGAGCACGCGCGCGTGCCGCAGCCGACGCAGGATCCGGAGCCGCTGGAGTACCTGCGGGTCACCGAGCCGTGGGGGCTGGACCTGGCGCTGGAGATCCGGATCAACGGCCACCTCGTGTCGAGCCCGCCGTTCGCCACGCAGTACTGGACGGCGCCGCAGCAGCTCGCGCACATGACCGTGAACGGCGCGAGCCTGCGGACCGGCGACTTGTACGCGTCGGGCACCGTCACCGGCGCGGCCAAGGAGCAGCGCGGGTCGCTGCTGGAGCTGAGCTGGGGCGGGCGCGAACCGTTCGCGCTGGGCGACGGCGAGACGCGGACGTTCCTCGAAGACGGCGACGAGGTCTCGATCAGCGCCACCGCGCCCGGGCCGGCCGGCAGCCGGATCGGCTTCGGGGAGGTGGCCGGGCGGGTCGTGCCCCGCTAGGCCGGGAGGTTCCGCTCCCGTCGCGACCACCGGCGCCGCACCGTGAGAGCTCCGTCGGAGTGCCGCATGGGTGCGAGGAGAGCGGCGTGCAACTGCTGCGGACGGTGCCCGACAACCCCTGCGCGTTCGCGCCGCAATCCGTGGTGGCAGCACGCGAACACCCCAAGGGGCCGTACCCGCGTGGGCACGGCCCCCGAGGCGCGCAGGCAGATCCGCGCAGCCGAAAACTCCGAGGTGATCGGGGATGGAGTGATCACACGGAGTCGAGGTCGGCACTCCCTCGGGCCAGTGCCGCCCGGCTGACGCCCAGCACGCAGCCCAGCGACAGCAACGACACCAGACAGACGTAGACGGCGACCGAGACGACCGAGCCGGTGGCCCGCACCAGTGAAGCCGCGATGATCGGCGCGAGCGCGCCGCCCAGCAGGACACCGATCTGGAAACTGGTCGACGCGGCGCTGAACCGGACCCGGGCGTCGAACATCTCGACGATGAAGGTGGCCTGCGGCCCGTAGCTGATGCTGAAGAAGACCGCGCCCACGAGGTAGGCCGCCATCACGGCGGCGAAGT
This sequence comes from Amycolatopsis sp. NPDC051373, assembly GCF_040689465.1. Taxonomy (NCBI): domain Bacteria; kingdom Bacillati; phylum Actinomycetota; class Actinomycetes; order Pseudonocardiales; family Pseudonocardiaceae; genus Amycolatopsis; species Amycolatopsis sp. NPDC051373. Next base: position 100,966 of record NZ_JBFBAE010000035.1, read on the forward strand.
TGCCGCTCGCGACCGCGAGGATCGTCGGGTAGATCCACGCCGCCATCGCGGCGAGGCCGATCAGGATCATGCGGCGCCTGCCGAACCGTTCGCTCATCGAGCCGAAGTACGGCAGTGCCGCGCACGCGACCACGCCGGAGACCATGATGGCGGTGAGCAAGGAGGCCCGGTCGATGGTTTTCGCCGAGGCGGCATAGCTCAGGGCGTAGGCGTTGACGATGTAGTAGTAAGCACCGGTGCTGACCATCGACCCGATGGCGAGCAGGATCTGCTTGGGGTACGCGCGGATCGCGGTGATCAGCGGCGCGCGCTGAGCCTCGTTGCGTTCACGGACCTTCTCGAACACCGGCGTCTCGCGCAGCTGCAACCGCACCACGAGCCCCACGGCCACCAGCACGATGCTGATGAGGAACGGAATCCGCCAGCCCCACGCCATGAACTGCTGCTCGGGCAGCTGCGAAACCAGCAGGAACACCAGCGTGGACAGCACCAGCCCGGCCGGGACGCCGATCTGGGGGAGGCTGCCGTAGAGGCCGCGCTTGCGGGGCGAGGCGTATTCCACGGCCGTGAGCACGGCGCCGCCCCATTCGCCACCGACTCCGAAGCCCTGCACCAGGCGCAACAGCACCATGAGGATCGGCGCCCACACGCCCACTTGCGCATACGTCGGCAGCACGCCCATGAGGAAGGTCGCGAACCCCATCATGGTCAGCGACAGGACCAGCATCTTCTTGCGGCCGATCCGGTCGCCGAAGTGGCCGAGGATGATCCCGCCGATCGGCCGGGCCCCGAACCCGATCGCGAAGGTGGAGAACGCGAGCAACGAGCCGGCGAGCGGGTCCGCGGATGGAAAGTACAGCGGTGCGATGACCAGGGCGGCGGCGATCCCGTAGAGCTGGAAGTCGTACCACTCGATGGTCGTGCCGATCAGCACCGACAGGGCGACCCGCCGCATCGGTGGACGAGCTTGGGGCGACGGCCCCGCGGAAGCACCCTCCGCGGTCGCGGATCTCGATGTGCTCGGTGACCGGTCCGGCGTCAGCTCACTCGCCATGTACCTCTCCTCGTCGTTTTGGGGGCGGCGGGAAGCGCCGTCCGAACCCGATGACTGCATTGGCATCCAGGAGCGAGGGCGGCCGCGTGGCTGTGGCTGAGTCGGCCGTTCGCGAGATCGATCGGCCGGAGTCGGCCGATCGACGGTTAATTAACGTTCATTAATGGGTGGAAAAGGACGATAGTCTGGAGCTGTGACCAAGTCAACGGCCGTCTCGCCGCAGGCCGTGCACGAAGCCGCTCGCGATCTGTTCGCGAGCCGGGGCTACAGCGGCACCTCGATGAAGGACATCGCGCAGGTCTTGGCGGTCTCCGCGCCGAACCTCTACAACCACGTCACGTCCAAGCAGGATCTCCTCTACCGGATCATGGACGTGGCGATGGACCGCGCCCTGGCCGCGCTCGCCGCCGCCCTCGACGGGGTGACCGACCTGGCGGACCAGCTGCGGCGGGCCACCGAGGTGACGGTGCTGGACTTCCTCGAGAACCCCGCCGAGGTCACGGTCTGCAACAGCGAGATCCGCAACCTGGAGACACCGTTGCGCCAGGCCATCATCGACAAACGTGACGCCTACGGCGCGCAGATCCTCGCCATCGTCGACCGCGGGTGCGCGCAAGGCCGGTTCGACGTGCCCGAACCGCGGGTCGCCTCGTTCGCGATTCTGGAGATGGGCAACAACGCGAAGGCCTGGTTCCACCCGGACGGTCACTACACCGCGGCCGAAGTGGCCGCGCTCTACGGCACTTTCGCCCTGCGGATCGTCGGCTGCCGGCCCGCGCAGCCGTGATCCGTGCGGGCGGTGGTCGCGCGGGTCGTGCCCCGCTGGGCCAAGCGCGCGCTTAGTAGAGAGAACTGCGGAAACATCCCTGGTCGGGGATGGCGGGACAGGGGAGCTTCCTGTCGATTGAGGCTCGGACCTTCCTCTCAGGGCAGGACCAGGGCGCCTGACCTGGAAGGGTGCAGGTCGGCGGCCGCGCCTCCCGCCCGGCGTGCCCTCAGCGGCGACGGGTGCCTCCGGCTGCCCGCGCAAGTCCGCCACCTTCGCCGAACCGGGAAATGCGCGGCTCGGCAGTGATGCGACCTTGATTCGAAGAAAAGAAGCCAGGGTGGGAGAGAATTCCGACTCTCCCGCCCTGGCTTCTTCTTGCCCGGCATGCCGCTCAGTGGTTACCGTGCGGTGCCCAGATCCTGAATTGGCCGCTGTCGTAGAGCAGCCCGAGCAGGTAGAGCATTCCGTCGTAATAACGGGCCCGCCCGGTCGGGATCGGCGTGTTCCAGAAATCCCGGATAAAAGCGTTCTTGTCCGGATTGGTGGCCGAGATCGCGGATGTCGAGTTCATCGCCACGAGCCCCTCGGCGTGCGCGGGTTCGTAGGTGTTCTGGCCGGAGGTCAACGGTGTGCCGTCGAGGTGGTAGCGGCTGACATACGTGCTGACGCCCTGGCCCTGGAAGAAGCGCTCCAGCGTGTTGGAGTACTGCGTCTCCCACGGCTTGACGCCGTACCAGGAAGCGTCGACGTTGGCGTTGGCGATGGCGCGCCACGCGTCTTCCTGGAAGTTGTGGTCATAGGCATTGTCGGTGGCCGTCTCGGTCGGCCGCAGGTAAGGCGTGCCGTCGAAGTGGGCGTAGTCCGGCGCCAAGCCCGTCGCCGGGTTCGCCGCTTTCTGCAGCAGCTTTTCGCCCGCGGTGTAGGCCTTGTCCCACAGCTCGCGATCCGACGGATCGGCCGCGGCGAACACCCTGTAGAACCCGGTGAGGCTGTAGGAGGGATCGGTGTAGCCGACCGCGAACGGCGGCGAGAACGTCGGCAGGGAGGACTGGCGGTCGAACATGTCGACGCCGCCGTGGTCGGACTCGTGCCACATCGCGTGCAGGATCTGCTCCGCCTGCTGCCCGTAGTCGTAAGTCCCACGCCCGTCGCCCCACCGGCCGGACGCGAAGTCGAGCGCCGCGGCGATCCACTGGTCCCCGTCGGGTGCCACGCCGGTGTCGATGATCTTCCCGGTGGTGTCGGTGTGCCAGGCGAAGTAGTACTGCTCGGGCCCGCTCTGGATCTGCATCTTCGTCTTGGCGAAGTTCCACAGCGAGTCGAACTCCTGCTTGTGGCCCAGTTGCACCGCGATCATCATGGCGTAACCCATGCCTTCGGTGCGCACGTCCTGGTTGCCGATGTCCTCGACGTAGGCCAAGTCCGGCGCGAGCTGGTAGTACAGCGTCTGGCCGTCGTAGCGGTTCGCGTCGGTGCCCGGGCTGCCGTGGAAGAGCTGTTGCCAGGTGGCGTTCACCTTGGCATCGACCTGTCTCTTCGAGTACCCGGCGCGGGCGAACGCGTCGGGGTACGGCCCGGCGTGCAGATTTCCGGGTGGATTGTGGGCGGGGAATGGTGCGGCGAATGCGGTCGCGGATACGGAGGACAACAAAGCAGCGGTCGCGAGAATCAGCGTGCTGAGTTTCATCGTCTTGCGCACACGACACCTCCTCGTGTCAGGGCGGGCACGGTGGCTGCGGGGCCGTCGTCAACTTAAGAGGCCGAGATAGAGCGAGTCAATGGCCAACCCCCGCCAGAAATGGGGGAGGTTATTTCAATTATGGGGCTAACCTTGCTAACGTGACCGGAGTGGAAACGCGACAAATGCGCAATCGGCGCACAGTTCTCGCCGCGGCACGATTCGGGCGGCCGACGACTCGTCTCGAGATCGCGCGCATGACGGGCCTCTCGGCGGCCACTGTCTCCGGCCTCGTCGCCGACCTGATCACGGACGGTGTCCTGGTCGAGCTGGCCCAGCGAGTCCCCGCCGCGGGCGTGGCGGGCGGGCGCCCGGCGGCGGCGCTCGCCGTAAACCCGGCGCTGGGCGCGCTGATCGGCATCCACCTGGCCCACGCGGGGGTCCGGATCCTGCTCGCCGGTGTGGACGGCACCGTGCGCGCCGAACACACCCACGACATCGACGTCGAACACCAGCCGGCCGACACCCTCGAGTATGTGGCCTCCACGGCGCTCGACCTCGTCGCGGACCTCGAAATCCCGCACCGGGAGCTGCTGGGCGTCGGGGTGGCGGTCTCGGCTCCGGTGTTGCTGCGTTCGCAGACCCTCAGCTCGCCGCCGATGCTGAGCAATTGGGGGGAGGTCGACATCGCGGCCCGGCTCGGGAAGCGCATGGGCCTGCCGGTGCACGTCGGCAACGACGCCGACCTCGGCGCGCTCGCCGAATGGCGCCTCGGCGCGGCGGCGTCCGCGGACAACTTCGTCTACGTGATGCTGTCCGAGGGGGTCGGCGCCGGCCTCGTCCTGCAGGGCCGGCTCTACGAGGGTGACGCCGGTGCCGCGGGCGAGCTCGGGCACGTCACGGTGGTACCGGACGGGCACATCTGCCGATGCGGCAACCGGGGCTGCCTGGAGACCGTCGTCGGGGCTCGCGCACTCGCCGCCACGCTCGCCCACAGCCACGGCCCCACCTGCAGCTTCGCCGATCTGATCTCCCTGGCGCGCCAGGGAGATCCCGGCGTCCGGCGCCTGCTCGGCGACGCGGGCCGGGCCGTCGGCATCGCGCTGGCCCCCGTCTGCACCGTGCTCAACCCGAAACTGGTCGTCGTCGGCGGCACCCTCGCGCAGACCGGCGAGCCCCTGCTCACCGGTATCAGGGAGACGCTGGCGCGCAACGTTTCGCCGGTCACCAACCGGACGCCGGAGGTTCTCCCGGGTGCGCTCGGCACCGGCGCCGAAGCGCTCGGCGCGGTGATCACGGCGAACCAGTTCGCCGACCTCGGCTGAGAGCCGTCACCAACGCCGATCGCTCGACTCCACGGCGCCGATCGCGTTCGTCACGCACCCTCGCCCCGTGTGCCTTCCGGACCCGAGGCTCTTTCGTACCGGGCGCACGGCTGTGGTTTCCCGGCTTTCGATGGGAGCGCGACGCGCCGAGACGCTGCGGGGTCGACGGAACGCTGGTGGCGATCCGGCGAAATGCCGGCGGCGCCGGTGGCCGGGAGAACGGACGGTCCGGCCATTGCGCGTCGGTGCAGGAGGTGCGGGAAACGTGCCGGCGCCGATGAAGTCGGCGCGGGCGCCGTGTCAGCCGCGAGAGCCCCGGTAGCCTCCACTTAGCGCACGCTTAGCCAGGCTGGCGCGCCGGGCCGTGGGAACGAGGGAGCACGATGAGGATCGGGACGGGCATCAACTACTCCGGCGGGTTCGCCGACAGCGTGGCGGACATCGTCGAGCTGGAGAAGGTCGGGCTCGACATCGCCTTCGTCCCGGAGGCCTACAGCTTCGACGCGGTGAGCCAGCTGGGGTACCTCGCGGCGAAGACCGAGCGCGTGCAGCTGGCGTCGGGGATCTTCCAGATCTATACGCGCACGCCGAGCCTCACCGCAATGACGGCGGCGGGCCTGGACTTCGTGTCCGGCGGCCGGTTCACGCTCGGGCTGGGCGCGTCGGGCCCGCAGGTGATCGAGGGGTTCCACGGCGTGAAGTACGACGCGCCGCTGGCCCGCACGCGCGAGATCGTGGAGATCTGCCGGCAGGTGTGGCGGCGCGAGCGAGTGGTGCACGAGGGCAAGCACTACCCGATCCCGCTGCCGCCGGAGCAGGGCACGGGGCTGGGCAAGCCGCTGAAGCTGATCAACCACCCGGTGCGCGAGCGGATTCCGATCCTGCTGGCGGCGCTGGGGCCGAAGAACGTCGCGCTGACCGCGGAGCTGGCCGAGGGCTGGGAGCCGATCTTCTTCCACCCGGAGAAGGCGAACGACGTGTGGGGCGAGGCGCTGGCCGAGGGCAAGGCCAAGCGCGACCCAGCGCTGGGTGAGTTGGACGTGTTCGCGGGCCCGGCGCTCGCGATCGGTGACGACGTGGAGCACCTGCTCGACCGGATCCGGCCGCACCTGGCGCTCTACATCGGCGGGATGGGCGCGCGCGGCAAGAACTTCTACAACACCCTCGCCCAGCGCTACGGCTTCGAGGCCGAGGCGAAGGAGATCCAGGACCTCTACCTGGACGGCAAGAAGGACGAGGCCGCGGCCGCCGTGCCCCTGGAATTGCTGCGCGCGATCTCGCTCGTGGGCCCCGCGTCGTACGTCAAGGAGCGGGTGGCGGCTTTCGAGGAAGCGGGGGTGACCACCCTTGTGGTCAGTCCACTGCAGCCCGGCCGTGAGGCCCGGGTCGACGCGGTGGCGAAGCTGACGGAGATCATCGGCTGACCTGCGCCGACGCGCCGGTGAGCGGGACGAACCGGAGTCGCTCAGGCGTTCGGTTTATCCTGTCGTAATAGGAAGGTGTGAAGAAGTCGCACCTCGAGCCCAGCGGCGGTGGTGGGAAAACCGTAAATCTGCCTCTGATGGGTCACGTCAGGTGTAGGAACGGTGTTCCGGGGGAACACGAAGGCGAAAGCGAGGTAGGCCTGACTGTGCGCAGAATAGCGGGGCCGGCTGCAGGAGTTCTGGACGTGGGTTCGTTCAGCGCTCGGCTCGTCGTCCTCGAGCCCGGGGGTACGCCGCTGGCCCCCGCCCTGAGCCATCAGACGCGGCTGCGCCTCGACCGTGAGCTCGACAACGACTGCCGGCTGAGCCCGCGTGGGATCGCTGCCATCTCCGCGGCGGTGGCCGACGGGGTGGGCGTGGCGAGGGATCACGGCGTAGGCGACGTGTTCCCGCTGGCGACGTCTTCGATCCGGGACGCGGCCAACGCCACCGAGGTGGTGCGCCGCGTCCGTCGCGACACCGGTGTGGAGCTGCAGTTCCTCTCCGGCCGGCGCGAGGC